>JACPGD010000369.1 GCA_016182645.1 Candidatus Hydrogenedentota bacterium
CATTAACAACAAGGCAAAAGTCCTCAAAAGACGAAGCTATGGCTTTCACGACTTCGAATACTTCATCCTCAAAATCATGGGGGCCACCGGCGCCTTGCCGCCACTAAGTGCAATAACCCACACTATTCGGGAATGAGCTATTCTTAATTCATCCTTTCTTCTTCAAGATTCCGCCCCCGCCGCTCGAGGCGTAGATGCCTTGCATGTTCATTTTCAATTCGTCTTGATTGTCCGAATTGGCCAGCGCGTCCTGTTCGGTAATCAGGCCGGCTTTCATCAGGGCGACGAGACTCATGTTGAACGTTTGCATGTGCTCCGTTCTACCGCCCACCAGTGCGCCGGGAATCTGCTTCAGGTTGTTGTCGCGGATGAGCGAGGCGATGCCGGGGCTGTTAAACATGATTTCGACGGCCGGCACGCGTCCGGATCCGTCGGCGGACGGGATGAGTCGCTGGGACATGATCGCCCGCAACTGGTAGGACAACTGCGTGCGGACTTGCTGGTGCTGCGCCGCCGGGAAGAGGTCCACAATGCGGTCGACAGTCAGCATCACGTTGGTCGTGTGCAGCGTGCTGAAAACAAGATGCCCCGTTTCCGCCGCGTGCATGGCCGCCTCGAAGGTCTCGATATCGCGCATTTCACCGATGAGCACCACGTCGGGATCTTCGCGCATCAACGCGCGGAGCGCGGCCTTGAAATCATTCGTGTCGATGCCCACCTCGCGCTGCGTAATCGTGCTCAGAATGTCTTCATGCAGAAACTCGATGGGATCTTCCAGACTGACAATATGATCGCGATGCGCCCGGTTGATGATATTGATGATCGAGGCGAGCGACGTGGACTTGCCGCTCCCCGTGGTGCCCGTCACCAGCACCAGCCCGCGCCGGAAGTCCGCGATCCGCTTGATCGCTTCCGGGGGAAGATTCAACCCGCGAAAGTCAGGGATCTTAGACTTCACGTGGCGCATGACAATCGCCGGCGTGCCCCGCTGCTTGAGCAGGTTGACGCGGAACCGGCCCACGCCCTCCATGTTGAAGCCCAGGTCAAAATCGCCGCGCTCCAGATAGTGCGCCTTCTCCTGTTCCTTCATCAGGTCATCCAGAAAACGCATCATATCGGCTTCACTCAAGGGCGTTTCACCCGCGAAGCGGCAACTGCCGTCCACCCGCAGCACCGGCGGCCGGTGCACCTTCAGGTGCACGTCCGAAGCGCCCAGTTTCACGGCATACGTCAGTATCCGCCGCAGGGAAAGCTCCGCCCGGCCCTTGCGCGCAATGTCCAGAATCTGGGGCATACCCTTACCCTCCCGCCAAGTGTCGTACATTCCCGCGCTACGTGTCTGTGCCTATCATAATCTCCTGGACCGAATAAGTCGATAGTTTCCGCTCCTCCGTCCTCCTCGAACACATCCACGCGGAAAAGGATGTCCGCGCTCCCGTGCTTGCGTTGACAGCCTCGAACGAAGCTCTTATAGTGTGGACAGAACGCAGCGGAGGGAGGAGCAATGGACACGGAAACCGCCATACAGCAAATCGCCAACCTGGACTTGTTGGGGCCCTTGCCGCAGGACGTGCGCGCGCAGGTGGCCAACGTGTTTCTCGACGTGTCCGACCTCATCCACTTCAACGACGGCGAGCCCTTGATCAATTCCGGCTACCTGGCCTTTGGCACGGGTTATGTCTTGTTCGAGGGCGCCGCCGCCGTCGAGCGTGACGGCCAGGAACCCATCGAGCTCAAAGCGCCCGCCCTCCTCGGCGAGATGGCCCAGTTCAAGAGTGCCGACATCCGTTCCGCCACGGTCCGCGCGCGCGGCAGCGCCAACGCCGCCCACTTCTATTGGGACGACCTTTACCAGGCCGCCGAGAAGACCCTGCCTGAAGCGGCCCATCTTTCTTTCAGGACCGCCGTCGAACGCCAGACTTGGGACCGGTTCGATTACAAGGAAATTGTGAACCTGCCGCTCTTTGCCGACCTCAGTGAAGACTTGCGGTTGAAGGTCTGCCTCCCCTTGCCCATGCTCAGCGAACGCATCACCCTGGGCGAAGTCGAGACACTCTTCAACCAAGCTTCCCAATGCAAAGGACAGGGCCACCTGCTCGTCGAGGGGAAACTCAAACTCTACCGGAAAGACGGGGGCGAGAGGCATGCCGAAGCGCCGGACATTGTCGGCATCTTCCCCAACAAGTCCGAAACCGGTGTCGAATGGTCCGCCACCGCCATGGCCAACGGCCCCGCCGTGGTCCTTCGCTTCTCCTGGGAGCAATACACCGCCCAGATCGTCAAACGTCTCACCCGCGACGAGCAAAAGGCCTTTGTCAGCACGCTGAAAAACAACGCCGGGAAACACTTCTGGCACTGAGCAAGCGTTGGCCCGCCGTAGCCGGGGCTTCCAGCCCCGTTCCGGATCATGCATCCCGGCCCCCAGTCTACGTGCGGCCTGAAGTTGAGGTCTGCCCGCAGGGTCCGGAACGGGGCTGGAAGCCCCGGCTACGGCACGTCGAAGACCTTCAGCACTTCGTCCCCGTAGTGGTTGATGACCTTGACCGCGATGCGGCCGGTTTCGGGCCGGGGAAAGGGCCGGCTGACGGTGCTGTACAGCGAGGCCCAGGCGCTTTCGTCGATTTCCGCGCGAAGGGCGCGCTTGAGTTTCTCATAGGGGTCGCCGGTGCCGGTGAAGTAGGCATGGCGGACGAAGAAACTCTCACCATTGTAGGCCGTGTCGATGAACCAGCAGGCAATATCGTCCGTGCTGTTGCTGCGGATTTGGCCCGTCGTGGGGTCGTAGACGTCGATGCCGTAGACTTCGGCCACCAGCCCTCCCTTTTCCTCGCGGATCGAGATGTCGGGCTCGCCAAAGACCATGAACAGGTTCCCGGCCCCGGTCTTTTTCAGCAGTTCGTTGCCCATGCTCAGGTCGGGATTGACGCGCGCCAGCATGATCGGCAGTTTCCCGTACTGCTTGGTCTCTTCCGCCACTGCGAAGGCATCGCCTTGTTTCGGCGGGGTGGGCGTTTGGAACTCGCGCGCGGTTTCGCCCGCGTGCGCGTCAAAGGAGAACCCGCACACGACCAGCAGGTCGAACTCCGCGCCGCGCAAGGCTTCCTTGGCCGCTTCCTTCACCTGTTCCGGGCCGACCGTGCCATGTTCCGGCCCGATAGACACGGCGACGCGCCGCAGTTTGCCCGCCTTGTCCAGGTATTCGCCCTCGGCCTGCAGCCATTCGCCCGCAAAGGTGTCCAGCCGGTTGAAGAGCAGCCGCTCGTCCTTCTTCGTGTTCTGCACGCCCGCCTTGCGCAGGTTTTCGAGGATCATCAGGTCGAACTTGCCTGTCTCGAGTTCTTTCTGTCCCGCCTGCTCCGACGCCGGCAATTCCTGGTCCGCGCTCAAGACACGATGCGGCGAGAGGCTCTCGACCGTGAACGGCCCCGTCACCCGGATGCGCTTCGGGCCTTCGTAAGGCTGGTCATAGAGCACTTCCGTGTCGGCGTATTTTGCAATGGCGCGGTCAATCTC
>JACPGD010000370.1 GCA_016182645.1 Candidatus Hydrogenedentota bacterium
AAGATGCCGAACTTCGCATCCTCGAACCATTGAGGGTTCGGCCGGGAATCGATGGATTCCCAGGTGGCTTCATACGCGCCCATTGACGGCGCCAACACCGCGGCGGCAAGCAACAACACGTTCATTGGTGGGCCCTTCCTGAAGGTGAGTTATGAGTTCTGAGTGGTGGTTATCAGGCTCCGCATCAGACTGGTCCGACAGGTCAGACCGGTCCTACTGAACCGACAACTTACAACTCTACTTGAGTTGTGCGAAAAGCTCCAAGAGTTTTGAAACCATGATGTGGCCAGCTTGCGGCTCGAGGTAGCTGGAGCGGGCGCGCCAAGTTTCATAGCCCCCCCACTCATGTTGTTGCGCCGTGGGCAAGTACCCGTTGTAGCCGTTGGCCAACTCGATGGTAATCGTGCGCGGGAAGGCGGATTTCTGCTTCAGCTCGAGCCCAAACTCGGCAAACACTTCGCAAGGCATCGCGGCGATGCCCACATCGCCAATCCGCAGGGCCTGGACGAGGAGTTTCTTCTTGGGCGGGTATTTGCTGAGCAGAAACGTTTCCCGCGCATAGATCTCCTCGATGGTTTTCATGACGGGGCCAACCGCCTTCGCGATCGTTTCCTTGGCGCGCTTCACCTCCTCGGCGGTGGGCAGGCGCACGCCCAACTCCAGTTCCTGCTGCGCCGCCCCGAGTTCGACCCAGTCGTGGTACTCGAGTTCCTGGTAGACGCGGAGCGCTTCTTCGGCGACGCGATGCGCCACGAAGCGCGTCTGCTGGTAGGGCCCTTGCGGAGTGCCAACTTCACGGAAGTTGATGTTGTTAACGTCGCCGCTGGTCCCGTTCGACAGCATGGCCACAAAGGGCGGGCGCGCGTCCGCGAGGCCCAAGCGGGCTTCCAATTCGGCGGCGAACATCCCGAAGTAGTCGGCGGAAATTTCGGCACCATTCGCACCGACATAGTGCAGGCCATAATTCGCCAGCACGGCGATGGGTCGCCCATCCAGCGCCTGCACGGCGAGCACGGGCAGTTCGGGATCGGTGGGGCCCGCAGGCTCGACGAGGTCGGCGCTGGCGCGGGGTGGGTTCATCTTCACCACGTCCGTCGTGCCGCCGAAGGGATCGGGGGCGATGCTGCCGGGCTTCATTTTCCACCGGCGATTGAAGACCTGGTCCGGTACGCTGCCCGCCCCCCAGGCGATATGTGCAGGTTCAAGGTTGCGCAGCGCGCAAGAGATGCTGTCGGCGATGCGCCGGACGAGGAAGGCGTTGTATCTGGCGTTGGGGTTGCTTTGAAATATGCCCGTAGTGCACGGTCCGGAGTGCGTGTGGGTCGCGGCCATGAGCATATGATCGAGGGGGAGGCTGTCCCGCTTCTTCACGAGCAGTTTCGCTTGGCCAAAAACCTCGCGTGGGATCATGCAGTTGTCCACGAGTACGATGGCCAGGCGCTCCTGGCCATTGTCCAGTGCGAGACAGCGGGCGTAGAGGGCGTCGTGGACATCATTGGCGATGCGATCTTCCATGTGCCCGCTGAGCGACAGCCCGAGCCAGGGGGTCACGTCGCACTTGGCCGCGCCGGCGCGGAAGACCTTCTCATCAGACAGAGCTGGCAATGCCGCTAGACAAAGTACACAACCGGCCAGGAGATATCGAGAAAACATGAAACATCCCTTCGCAAATCAAGAAGCGACAGACAACGTTGCCGGAGGCAAGTTATAGCGCGGCATGCATGGCCAAGACAACCGGCGCGTCACATCCATTTGTACTGCTGTTCGATGGTGTCGTGCGGTTTATAGGGCCGCATCGTTTCCTCCAGGGAAGGTCCCAGGATCTCCATGTGTTCTGGTTCCGTCGCGCCCATGCCGGCCTCGCCGCAGAAGGCCATGTAGCCGATCTTGTGGGGATCGAAACCCATCAGCCGGGCCGCCGTGCAGTCCGCGGCCAGCCAATCCGTGCTGGCGACCGCCACCTTGTGGTTGATAGGGGTGCCCCCGACCGGACCGTTGCCCTCCATCGCCTGAAAACCGTCGAGCACGGTGAGGTGGGGGCGTAAGCGTTGCGTCAGGAGAAACATGTTGTAGTGGATGCCCTGGTTTTCCGGCCCGCCATGGACGAGGTGTTTGTCGGTCTTGCCCTGGCTGCCCGGTCCCCAGCGGAAGGCCTTGTCCTTGAGGATGCCGCCGACAGTGAGGTTCTTGATGCCCAGCGTCACCACGGCGCGGTCGTGGGTCTTCATGGGCGCGGTGCTGATGATAAAGGCCTCGGGATCCAACAAGAAGCTCGAATAGCGCACAGGTGTCGCGTGGAAGCGTTCGTTGATCAGATGCACTGGCTCGCAGGGCATGTCGTCGATGTCGACGAACCGGACTCGATACTTCTTCTCGAGCGCCGGGTAGCCATAGTTGTGGAACCCGTCGATGGTGGGCCCGTTCGCGGACGTCTCCGCAACCACGATTTCCTCCTCCGTCAAGGACGCGAGAAATTCGAGGATGCCGTCGAGGCAATCCACATGCGTGGCGGCGAGTTGCATCTCGGTGTTGACGAGGTTGGGCTTGACGATGATCCGCTTCTTTCCGGCGAGCGCCTCACGCACCTGCGGCTCGATGCGCTTCAGCGCCTCCACTACATTGCCCGCCCTGGAGTCGCCCTGGCACAGGGCCACCGGGCTGCGCGGCGCCGCAGGACTGGTTTCCACCGCGCGCACCCGCGGCGCCAGGGCCGCGCTCAAGAGACCCCCGGCCGTCCAGGCCATGAAACCGCGCCGGCCCATCCCTGCGCAACCATTCCCCTGTTTTGTGCACATGTCCCCCACTCCTTTCCGGCAATCCCTCTATCGGGTTGATGCAACCAGTTTATCCACTTCTTCGAATTTGTTCCATGCTCAGGATGTGTTCTTCTGCGAGTGTTGTTTGAAGAGCGCGAAGAAGTTGTACGGATCGACGACTTCGATGGGCAGATCGGGATGGTCCCGCTGAAAGGTCGCGATGGACTCAATTATGGCCGAGGGCGGAGTCCAGACGATGCGGAAGAAGTAAAAGCCGGGCCGCGCGCTGCCGCGGTCGGCGATGGCGTGGTACATGGCGTCCGCAGTTTGTTGGGGGCTGACAAAGTTGCACGTGTTGTTGATCAGTTCCAGCACGGGCATGCCCTTCCACACCTGGGGTTGGGGCGTTTTCCCGCCGCCGCCGTGCAGGTCCATCACGATGGTCGCGAAGCCGTCCGGAGCAAACGCCGCGAAGGCGTCCTTCACTCCCGGCGACGGCTCGTCCCAATCAAGGACCATCGGCGCGATGGTCATGTCCGCCGCCGTGAAGAAACGCTGGTTGTGTTGGATGAAAAGCGGCAGTTGGTCTGGGGCGATTCGGTTCGGGTTGAAATACCCCGCGGCACTGGCGTCACTCGTGAAATGGTCGTTCTCGGTTGACGTCGCGTAGAAATGGGCGATGACGTCCGGATACGTCTCGATGAGATTGGGATTGATGCCCCAGGCCAGCGGGATTTTCCCGCGGCCTTCATCTTCCCAGTGCTTTGGCAGAAAATCGTACAGCGGCGTCGCCGAATCGTAGTCGGCCATGAG
>JACPGD010000368.1 GCA_016182645.1 Candidatus Hydrogenedentota bacterium
ACTCCCTCTCCTTGAGAGACGCAACGTCGTACTGGCGAGAAATGAATGGGCGATAAGGCGGCTGAATTACGTCAGGCACTGAACCTCTTGCAGTTGCGCCATGCCGAAGCGCGGAAAACAATGGAAGAGGTGAAGGGACTGCTGGCCAAGGCCGATGCGCGGCGGCGCGCGGAGCCAGAAGACCAGCGCCGCTGGAATGCCGTCCTGGATCACCTGGAACTCTCCTTGGACGAGGCGAAAGCCCGGCATCAGGCGTGCCAGGCCGAGGTGTTGCGCGCGGAACAGGCCCTCCGCGAGTTGCCGCCGTCCCCCGCGTTGGAAGCAGCGCCGCAGCCGCCTGCCCAACGACGCAGTGAGGACGCCGCGTTCACCAAAGCGCCTCCCGCTTTGGGCGAGGTCGAACAAGAATTGCTGAATGCACCGTTCGCGGAATTACACAAATTCTCGCTTGAACAAATTGCGTTGGTGCAGAGCCATTTGGAACAGGCGCCTCAAGTCCAATCGGATGTGACGGAACACCTCATCGGCAGGCTGGAACTTGCCAACCAGGTGCGTGAGGACGCCGCGGTTCCGGCCAATACCGCCGAACCGCAAAACTTTCGGCGCCAGTTGGTCCTGCGCGCCGCGATTGACAAGATCCAAGCCAACCGCATCGACGCCATGACGCCAGACGAAATCCAGTTGGTCGTGGCCTGTCACTCGCTGTTGACTCGCCGGCTGCGCCCCACACCAAAAGATGAGCGGCTGCTGCGCATCCTCGGCGCCGCGCTCAAAGTGCTGCAACGTAAACAGGGAAGAGGATAGGTTCAAGAGACATTCAGTCTCGTTATCTCCCTCTAAACCTCGAACCTCAAACCTCTCCCCTACCCCCTCAGTACGCTGGCAATCGCGGCGCAGAGGGGCTCGATGTTGGCGCTGGTGATGCCGGCGACATTAATGCGGCCGGAACCCACAATGTAAATGCCGTGCGTTTCACGCAAGCGCGTGACTTGCTCGAGGGTAAGCCCGGAAAAGGAAAACATCCCTTTCTGGCGCGTGATAAAAGAGAAGTCCTCCTTCACGCCCTGGGCCTGTAATCGTTCAACGAAGAGGCGGCGCATGCCGTTGATCCGTTGGCACATTTCAGTCAACTCTTGCACCCATTGGGCGCGCAGTTCGGCATCACGCAGGACCGCGGTGATAACGGCGCCACCGTGTGCCGGGGGATTCGAATAGTTGGTGCGAATGCAGATCTTCATCTGGCTGAATGCGCGATCCGCGGCGTCGGCCGAAGCGCCCACGATCGTGAGCGCGCCCACGCGTTCATTGTAAAGGCCGAAGTTCTTCGAAAACGAACTGCAGACGAGCAACTCTGCCCCAGGGGTGCAGAACAAACGCATCCCCTCAGCGTCTTCCTCCAGCCCATCGCCAAGGCCTTGGTACGCGAAATCAAAGATCGGCAACAGACCGCGCTCCCGTACCAAGACCGCCAACGCCGCCCATTGCTCGAGATTCGGGTCCATGCCGCTCGGGTTATGGCAGCAGGCGTGCAGCAGGACGACATCGCCCTCCGGCGTGTTCTCCAGCGCGGCGACCATGCTGTCAAACGCGAGCGACCGGTGCGTGTAATCGTAGTACGGATACGTCCTGACTTCGATTCCCGCGGCCTTGAAGATGGCCTTGTGGTTGTCCCAAGTCGGTTCACTGAGCCAGATCGCGCTCTTGGGGAAAAGCTTGTGGATGAAATCCGCGGCCACGCGTAACCCACCCGTGCCGCCGGGCGTTTGCGCCGTCACCGCGCGCTTACTTTGAACGATTTCATGGTGCACGCCAAAGAGCAGTTCACGGACCACGGCGCCATACTCGGCGGAACCGGGTATCGCCAGGTAACTCTTGGTCTTCTCTTCCCGAAGCAGCCGCTCTTCCGCGCGCTTGACGCAGGCCAGGACCGGCGTGTCGTTGTTGTCGTCCTTGTAAACGCCGACGCCCAGGTTGATCTTGTTCGTGCGCGGGTCATTCTTAAACGCCTCCGTCAGCCCAAGGATGGAATCCGGCGGCGCCATTTCCAGGTGATCAAACATAGTGGTTCCCCTTGTCCGGTGGCGGGTATGCGCAAGCGCGGAGAAGATCATACTGAAAGCACCAGCGGCGGGACAAACCGCAAGAGGCCTGACGGAAGAATCAATGATCGCTATCCGTCCAATACGTCCGATCCGCATGAGACATGCGATACCTCGCTCTCACGCCTACTCCTTGATCTCTCCCGTGGCAGGATTGTATTGCCACGTCTGGCCTTCGTAGGGATGCGGCGGGATCTGGTTCAGAAAATCAGCCTGCACCAGATCATCCAGGCGGGCCGGATAAGTGCCGTAACTCTTCTTGTATCGCTCCAGCGCATCGCGGATGAAGTTAAGGTCTTGCGTCTTCCTGTCATCGAGCAGGGTGGTGTTTTGGACCTTGCCCGAAGGACTGATGAAGTAGCGTCCACCTAACGGGTCTGGCGGCAGCCCCTTCAGAAGTCCCACGTCCAGGAGTTCTTGCAACTCACGCGGCGCGCGCCCAGTCGCCTGCCGGAAGGCGGCAATGCGTTCGTCGAGTATGCGGACCGCGCCCCGGATGTCCAGTTCCTGGAGCTTGCGCGCGGCCAGATCGCGCAGCAATTCATCATCGGACTTGATCAGACTGAGCCACATGTCGCGCTCGATTTCGCCCAGGTCTTCCTCCGCGCCGAGTTTGGCGGCGACATCCGTCACAGCTTTCGGCGCGTTGCCGGTGGCGCTGCATAACGTGAGGTAGAAGGCGGCTTGGCGGCGGGCATCCGGTTCATCTTTTCGGTTGAGTAGATAAATCATGGCGGCCTCATAGGGCAGTTCCCAAGCCTTCGGGTTAGCAATCATGCCGCGCTCAAGCAGTTCGAGGCCGGCATTGCTGTCCGCTTTGAGGGCCGCCAGGAACATGGCGCCGTAACGATAGACGTCTACGAAATGCGGATCGAGCCGCACCGCCGTATTTACCATATGGTTCAACCAGGCAAAGTTGCGCGATCCTTTGGCTTCGATGGCTGTATACTGGACACACTTGAGCCACAGGAAGTCGGCAATGATCGAGTCCATCCCGCCCGTGAAATGGTTTAGCAGCTTTTCATTGGGCAGGTAGAGCAGTTCATCCTGCCCCGTGGGCGCCCGGTAGCGTTCGATCTGCGCCTGGCCCACAATCGTCACGGCAAAGAACACGCCGGCTACACCCGCCGACGTGATGGACGACAGCCCGCGCCGCCGCGGTACCGCCAGGTTGTCCTGTACTGCCATCGAGATTCCTCCCGCCGACTCGCGCCGCCGCTAGAGGTCTTTTTCCTGGAAGGCTGCCGCCGCCAGGAGGAGGAAGACCGCGGAATAGGAAACACCGTAAATCAAGACCCAGACGACAAACAAAGGATTGACCGCGACGCCGTTCGCGGCCTCGGAACGGAGGTCGAAATTGCTCAGATTGGGGATGACATAATAAGCAACCTCGAGCATCTGCTTAGCGAAGGTCCCCTCAAATTGGGGCGGGAGATCTTTGAAGACCCCGGTGGCGTGGCCAAAGAGGTAGAGGCAAAAGACGATGATCGCGCCCAGAATGGGGGAACTGAGGGAGGACAGGAGCAGGGCGAACGCCGTGACGAGGAGGAGTTTCATGAAGATCAGAAAGGCGGCCAGAAAGTACACCGCTTCGAGACTGCCGCCCAGCACGAGGACATAGCAGGCCGAGGAAAGGGTCATCACGGCGGTGACCAGGGCAAGCACGGCGGCCAGACCCACATATTTGCCGAGGACGAATTCGTAGCGATGAAGCGGTTGCGAGATGATGGTATAGAGCGTGCGTTTATCCATCTCCTTGTAAACCAGGCTGGTTCCGACAAAAATGGCGACTAGAACGCCGAAAAGCGAGATCGACGCGAGCGAAATGTCTTTGACAATCTTGATGTCCTGGCCGACCGAGATCCAGCCGAGGGCTTTTGCCCCAAAAATACTCAGCGCGGCAAAGAGCAGCAGCACGTAGAGCACTTTGTCGCGCACGGATTCGCGGAAAGTGTTGTGAGCAATGGCCAGGACCCTCATGCCACGTCTCCACGCGGCACTTCTTCGTGGCGGGCCTGCTCGCGCATGAAATAGTCTTCGAGGCGCGCCTTAATCGGATGCAACTCGACCACTTCGCCGCCGCCTGACTGCACCAGTCGAATGGCGTCGTTGGCGGCGGCCCGGCTGCCCAGGACGAACACCTCCACGTCTTCCAAGATCCGGTGTTGCTCGGCTTGTTCCCGCAGCGTTGCCTGGGTCTCCGCACGAATGCCCCGCACCACCAATTCCACCTGATCGACGTGCCCACCCAACAGCGTATCCACGCGGCCGCATTGGGTCAGTTGGCCGCGCACCAGAATGCCCACGCGGTCGCAAATCAGCTCGACGTCCGCCAGTACGTGCGAACTGAAGAAGATCGTTTTCTTCTCATCACGGCAACGCAGGATCAGTTCGCGGATCGTGCGGCGCCCAACGGGATCGAGGCCGCTCATCGGCTCATCGAGGATCAGCAACGGCGGATCCCCAACCAGGGCCACGGCAAAGCCGATCCGCTGGCGCATTCCCTTCGAAAAGCTCTTGATGCGCTGATGGGCAATGTCTTTCAGATCCAGCAGTTCTGAGAGCCGCTCCCACTGGCGGGTACGCTCGCTGCTGCCCAGACCGCGCAACTTTCCGTAGAAATCAAGCGTTTCCCGCGGTGTCAGGAACTCATAGAAGTAGGGTTGCTCGGGGAGATAGCCCAGGAGCCGGCGCGATTCCCGGGTGCGCGCATTCTGTCCAAACAGGAACGCCTCGCCGCTGGTGGGCTTCAGCAAACTGCACAGCAGCTTGATCGTGGTTGTCTTCCCCGCACCGTTACGGCCAAGGAACCCAAAAATCTCCCCCTCCTGAACGCTCAGGCTCAGATGATCCAGGCTCCGGGTCGCCTTCTTACCCAGCCCGCTGTAAATCTTGGTGAGTTGAGAAGTTTCAATCGCGTTCAAACTGATACGCTCCAAGTACTTGCCCGATTGTAGCGTGTTCGAGTGCGGATTGAAAAGAGGGGCGGCGCGCAAATCTCGGGAAGGCCTTGGTCCCCCGCAACGCAGGCGGATTATTGGCCAGCCGTCTTATGCTGCCAGCGGTTCCAGAGGAGGGACCCGACCGCGGCGGCCAACCCAAACGAGGCCACACTGAGAACCAGCGGCACGCCTTGGCAGTGGATCAAGTCGTAGGCAAAAACTTTGACCGCCCCGACGGCTGCCACGGCCACAGCCAACAGCAGCACTTCTCCGCGCAGCCGGGAAAGGCCCCAGCCGCCCAGGGCGATCGCGCCCAAGTTGATAACGACCGACTGCACGCAGGTGTATGTGCACCCTGAGGGGAAAACGGAGATCCCCACAAGGCGATCGATGCCCAGCATGACGGCAGTAAAGGCATAAAGGACCGCCAGAACCAGCAGCGCCACTGCTCCGCGATCCGCGGGATCGAGCCAGTGGTAGAAGCCAGACGCCGTTTCGGGAACATGACTCCGGCGCCACTGATATTGCGCAAAGGACAGAACGGCCAGAAAGGACACCGCGGCGAGCTGTGCGGAGGTACCGCCTGAGAGGTGGAGGGCCACTCCGAAAACCAGCGCCAGGACGCCCGTGATCAGTTGCAATAACCCAGCGCCCAAGCGGAAGGCAGCAGCCTTTCGTGCCGTGCCCGTGGCCTCGAGGACCAGCGCGCCGAGTGCACCAGCAACCACCATGAATTCAGGCGCCGGTGAACAGGAGAACAACCCAAGTAGAAAAAGCGTTCCGGCGGCCGCGAGGAACGCGCCGCTAATTAGCGCCCCATCCGCGCGACGGGTTGTTTGCAAGGCCAAGGCAAGAAGGAGGCTGCACAACAGCAGCGCGGCCACGCCCAGCCAGAAGGCGGCGCCTTCCCCTGTTGTCACGTGGGTGTAGGCCGCCGTGAAGGCCCCGGCGCCGGCGGCAGTCGGCAGCATGGCTTCAAAGCCGCCGAACGTTCTGTGCTGCCCGAAAGCCACGCGCAGCACCAGCAACAGATAACCTGCCAGAAACAGCGCCAGGAGCGGCAGGAACCAGTCGGGCGCGAGGTGCGCATCCAACACTGGCCCACGCTGGAGGAAGATGCGCAGCTTGACCGTCCAGACGAACCAGACACACGCCGTGAGCAGAAACACGGTCCAAGGCAGCCAGCGCCACGCCGGTCGCGCCGCGGCCCGGTAAGCGGCGAAGTTGGCCAAGGCCACAATAAGCAGGAGCCAGGGGAAATGCCATTCCGGAAAATCGAGGGTCATGCCCGTCAGGCATGCGCCCAGGACACCCATTCCTATGAGTGACGGGGCACGATGATGGATCCCGGCCGCCGCGAGAATGACCAGAGTACTGGCCAGAATGGCGAAGGCGATGTTCAGCGGCACCACGTGGAAGCGCTGGTGCGTTTCGATGAGGACAGAAAACACCAGGAGCGCCCCGCAGCTCGCATAGAGCGTCGTGAGACGGTGTGCCTTGGTGTGGCGAAAATGGCCGTAGGCGATCAGCAGTGTCCCATAGGAAACCCCGAGCGCGCTTCCCACCGTATACCCGATCACGCCACCATCGACCACCGTACGCAACACGAGGGCGATGGCGAGTAGAAAGCACACAATGGCCGTCGAAGAGAGAAGCGCCGCGGTAGTGTATTCTCGGGGAAGGCCCTCCGGCGTGGGGGCCAGTGAAACACCTGCGGCGGCCAGGGGACGGACTTCGGGACGGCTCGCGCTAATGCGTTCGTGCTCCGCCGCCAGTTCATCCATCCTCCTGGCAAGCTGCGCTACTTGCTTCGCGAGTTCTTCCAGCCTGCTTTCAAGCGAAAACTGTGGGTACACGGCGTCCCGTACCTCGCACTGTCCCGGGCGGTATTGCCTGGGCAGCGCCCCGGCATGGCCATGAGGCAGCCAGATGTTCTTGCCTATCCTTCTTCGGTTGTTGCCGCTTTCGTCTCAGGCGCGTCCCCATAGAGGGGAAGAAACTTGTTGAAAAGCGCCAGGAACACGAAGGGCACAATGAAAATTAGCACCGCGCTAAGAATACCTTCCTTTTCCAGGAGCTGAGGGTGGTAACTTTCGCGGAACCCGCTGAGGCTCTTGGAGAAAATCTGGCCCCCGATGACGACGTTCCAACGCATGGCGAAGACTTGGATCAGCAGGATGAGCGACGCGATAAACGTAATGGTATTACGCAGGGGACTGGTCAGGAAGGGCTGCATCAACACCACAATGCCCAACAGCAGGATGGGAATCAGGGAGCCGAAGACCACTTGGACGACCACAAATGAGAAGGCCAGCTTGGTGTTCAAGAGCGGCGCTATCACGACCCACTCTTCGTTCCGCTCATAGGCCAGAGTGACAATTTCCAACATTTCCATGGTCACCGTCATCACCACAAACAACCACAGCCAGCGTGCCAGGGATTGCACACAATCAGGATCGATGGGCCGGTTGGCGAAGCGCATAAGGATGAGGTAAAGAATGATAACCATGGCCATGCCGGACATGACGGCGGAAAAAAGGAAGATGACGGGCATCAACGGTGTGGACCACCAATAGTTCGCCTTCACCGAGCCGAACATGAACCCAACGTAACCGTGCAAGATGCAGGCGGCCGGAATGCCAAGCGCGGCCAGCACCGTAATGACCCGGCGATCCACGCGCAGGGCTTCCTCCGAAATGTCGTAGACGCCCAAGGCCATCGTGGCGAAAATCCAGCGCTTCAAGCCGCGGCTGCGGCTGGCCGTCAGAATGATGTCTTTCCGATAAACCAGCCAGATCTCCAGGACCAGAAGTGTCAGGTAAAGCGTATAAATCAGGCCAAAAGCCGCCATGGCCGAGGTGAAGTGCGGCGTAATTACGATGTTCAGGGAGCGCTCAGGATGGCCAAGGTGAAATAGGAGTGGCAGGGTAGCCACGAGCAGAAACGCCAGCGAGGCGCTCATCGACAATCTTGCCACGGGGCGTAATTCCGTGCGTCCAAAAACATGATACAGCGACGACACGATGAAAGCGCCGGCCACGAGCCCCGTGATGTAGGGGTACATCACGATCATCAGGCTCCACAGAATGTGAACATCATTGGGAAAGAGATATCCCGTTAGCGCGTGTGACATTTAACGGACCTCCTGGCTCAGGCCGAGGTAATAACAGTTCGGCTCTGTGTTCATCTCGGGTTTCAGAATGCGCACCGGACTGGACGCCACGATCTCCGTGACTTCATCGCCCGGCCGTTGTGTGTCTCCAAAGCGGCGCGCGCCCGTGGGACACGCCTGGACGCAGGCGGGCAGCATCCCCTTTGTGATCCGGTGGTAACAGAGAGTGCACTTCGAGGCCGTGTGGGTTTCGGGGTGGATGAAGCGCGAGCCGTAGGGACAGGCCTGCACGCAGTAGCCGCAACCGATGCAGCGTTTTTCGTCCACCAGGATGAGTCCATCCGGGCTGCGATAGGAAGCGCCGACCGGGCATAACTGCACACACGGGCTTTGGGAACAATGATTGCAGAGTTTCGGGACGAAAAAGGCCTTGGTAATATCCTGACCCGTAAGCAACGGCTCGAAGCCGTCTTTGCCCCCATTGGGCGAGTCGGTTGTCACTTCCCCGGTCCTCGAGACCATGTAGCGTTCGACCCAAGTGCGGAAGTGATTGTCCGGCACGTCATTTTCCAGGGCGCACGCGCGAACGCATGCCCCGCACCCAATACATTTCGCCACGTCTATCAGGTAGAGGTAGCGGTGCTTAAGCGGGTCATAGGGAACGCCGGCACTCGCCTCTGCCGTTGCCGCAGTTTCTCCCGCCGCAGCCTCTGAAAATGCCACCAGTTGTTCGCCGAACGCCAGGATGATGGCCGCGCCGGCCGCCTGCTGCGCCGCGCCGCACAAGAAATCACGCCGGGATGCCGGTTCTTCTTTTTCATACTCATTCATACTCAGTCCTCTCTGGTTCGCCGCTTCATCTACCGGATCTTCCTAGAGTGTGTGGGGTTGATGACAGACAATGCAGGCGCCATCGGGAATGGCTTCGCCCTTGGCCATGACGCCCAAATCGATGAGATGTTGGGTAACATCCACCTGTGGAAATTCCTTGGGACGCGCCTCCAGGAATTGGTGGCATGTCGCACACAGGGTGTGCGAGGGGTTCGTGGGCATGTCCGCAATCTTCTGGCCCCCTGCGGCGTGCACACTCTCCGGCGCATGGCACACTTCACAGGACACGGAAGCGTGTTTCCCCGCGGTCTTGGTATCGGCTATTTCCTGATGACAGGAAGTGCAGCTTCCCACCGCTCCATGGATGACGGGCTTCTCTTTGAATTCACCCAAGCTGGTGTAGCGGTAGAATCCCTGTTCGCCAAATGATTCCGGAATGAGAAAATGACGCACAAAGATCCCGGCCACGCCCAGGACCAGCAAAATGAGAAATGCCCGCCAAAGATGCTTGGTGTGCTCCATGGATGTTCCCCCGTCTTCTTGTCCGGCCTTCCAGGACCGGTGTTAGATACTTCTCAACAGTGCTCCAACTTCCCCGCTGTAGCTGCGTCTACTCTCCTGGCGGAGTCAGCACTACGGCATCTGTCGACTCCGGGCCGGCGCCGCCCCGCGGCCTTGATTCCTCCTTGCAAGTGGAGGCGCGTTCATCAGTTTCCGAAGCACTCGGAAGCGTTTCCGGTGCAAACACAAAGCGCATCAATGATGGGGAACTCGAGGGTGGAGAAGGGGCTTGATCGAAAGGCAGCGGTTCCCGTGCGAAAATGAAGCGCCCGAAGGAAGGTCTTTCCGGCGTACCGCCGGCACGCTGAGGCGCATCAAGTGCAGGCAGTGGTTCCCCCGCCAAAAGGAAGCGCCCGAACGAGTGTTTTTCCGGCGTGACGGTGGCAGTCCGAAGGGCATCGAGCGCGGCCATCGGTTCAGGCAGCAGCAGCCAGCGAAGCGCACGAACAGAGTTCTGGGCCAATCGCGGCAAAAATGCCGAAGCACGCATCTTTCATTTCCCCCGTTCTGGACTTTCGTCCACCATGGCGAAGGGCCCCCGAATGTCCTCCACCAAATAGATACTACCAGATTAAATATTTTTATTGCAATCATTCTTCTGCGGATTCGCTCCGCGCTTACGGAGCGCCGGACGAATAACAGAAGAGCGCCGCCCGGAGAGGCTTTTCGGGCGGCGCGTTGAAGTACCGGGAGTCCGAGGAGGCACAACGGACTAATTCCCCGGTTTGGAGGCTAGTACAGTCCCCGCAGGACCAGTAGGAAACCCAACAAGAACAACGGAATCCCCAGGATGGCGCCAACGAAGGTCGCGCACAAAGCGAGACCCGCCACCATCAGCACCAGTCCAATCAGGAGCAGCAGTGCAATCCCGATCATTTTCTCGAGCGCGGTCACAAGGCGCCACAGGAGAATGAGCGGCCACAGCAGCAAGGGTCGGCGTCTTCTCAGTTCCACTGCACTCATCATGGTCGCCTTTCTGGGTGTAGTTAGACCGCGGAATTTCCGGTTTGGATGCGGTTCGCCCCAATTGGCTTCACGGCGTGCCTGGCCTGCTGACCCCGTTTGAACCACGCAAGCAAGCTTGCGTTTCCCCCGTGCTCTTGAGAGCACGGACGGTATTATGACGCGTTCTTACGCATGATTCAAGCAGGCGCTTCATTGTTCGTCCACGTCATTGAGGCGCCGATCCCAGTCGAAATCGCGCGCGGTGACAATCCCCTCAATCCGTTGGATGCGCCGGTCAAGGTTTTCAAAAGTCTGCTTGAGGCGCAACAGGGCCATGCCGCGTGAAGACGCATAGGAATGATAGAACTCGGCCTCGGCCGCGCCTTGGAGCGGAAGCACCGGCTCCGGCTTCATCAACATCGCCAGTACCAAGTAGCCCAACCCAAGCCAGAAAGAGGTCATAATGAAACCAGCCACACACGCGAGGCGGACCCAGACGACCGGCACCTCAAAATGATCGGCCAAGCCGCGGCAGACGCCGAAAATGACGCCGTGCCGGCTGCGGTAGGGCATGGCGGGCCGCGGTACGTCACTCGTATTCATGGGGTGCTCCCGCGCTGATCGCGTTCGAGCAGCAGGGTTTCGAGGGCTTCGACCCGTTGCTCCATCTTGTGGAGGCCGGTGTAAAGTTCCTGGATGAGCTGCGATTCCTCGGCGCTGCCGGCCCGGCCGCGGCTGCCGCTCACAAGCCGCACAATGGTCCAGGAGATGATGGCCAAGCCGGCCAAGAGCGAACCGAAAACTACGCACACGATGATTGCCGGCGCCAAGGCGCCTACACTTGCGCTCATAACTGAATTACCCCGTCTTGCAGGTCAGTTGTGCCTTACTGCTCGTTAATGCGCCGATCCCAATCGAAGCTACGGTCCGTCACGACGCTTTCAAGCCGCTGAAGGCGCCGGTCAAGGCTGTCGAACGTGCGGCGCAATCTTCGCCGCGCCATTTCGCGCGAACTCGCATAAGAGCCGTAGAACTCCGCGTCTTCCTCGCTGCGAAACGCCAGCACCGGTTCGGGCTTCATCAACAAGGCCGCGATAATGTAGGCCGCGCCCACCGGCCAGAAGCCAGTGAGGATGAAACCAAGCACCGTGAAGAAGCGCGTCCAGCCGACGCTCACATTCAAATGTTCCGCCAAGCCACGGCACACGCCAAAGATCATGCCCCGGCGCGAGCGGTAGGGCCCTGATTTGTATTGACAGGCACTCATGAGCGACTCCTTTCTCCACGCGGCCTCGCCGCGAGTCTTTCGTTCCTGTGTCCGTGGTGGTCTGTGTCAGTCCGTGCCGGCCCCCTGGTCACGTTTCCGCGTGCTCGCGGGGAATCGAGGGCGGGCGATCTAGCCGATCCATCAAGATCGTCTCCAGCGCCTCGATCCGCCGTTCCATCCGGACCAGGCTGCTGTTCAGGTTTTGCATGAACGACACGTCATCATCCGCGAACTCCTTGCTGCTGCGCTGCACGCCAAGCTTCGCCATCTTGTAAATGAACAGCATGATGATGACGACAAGAATCAGTACAAACTCGAATGGTCCCATGACCCTCAGCCTCCTATCGCTCCGCCCAGTCCGGGCGCGCCTCTGTCCGCTGCTGCAATAACAACGTCTCGAGCGCCTCCAGCCGCTCCTCCATCTTCACGAGTTTTTCAACCTCACCTTCGAGCAGCCTCCCGACCGGAATGCCCGTCCACTTCGAGAC
>JACPGD010000383.1 GCA_016182645.1 Candidatus Hydrogenedentota bacterium
ATTTGTCGTAGATAATACGTTGAATTTGACGTACGATACTTTTGCCGTAGAACACTTGTGAAACACCGGAAGCCGGAAGGGAACTATGAAACAACTGTTGGTTGTGTCGTCATGTGTTTGGGCCACACTCATGGCAGGGACGGACATCTGGTCCGCCACCACCGAAGGCAAGTTCGGTGCGGCATTTGCGCCGTCCGCGGAGGGCTTGGTGGAGGCCAGTGCAGTGGGGCTGCCGGAGTATCTGGGGCCGCCGTTGACCATTGAGTTGTGGGCGAAGCTGGACAGCGCGGCGGGCTTCAATATCCTGCTGGCGTTCGCGCCGAAAGAATCGCCGCTGCATTGGGAGGTCTACAGCTATTCCGGCGCGGGGGATTTCAGTTTCTACTTGCCGGGCGCCGCGCCGGCGGAGATCCGATCGGGACGCAATATCACGGATGGGCAGTGGCATTATCTGGCCGTGGTGCTGGACGGGGACCGTGTGCGGCTGTACGTGGATGGTGAACGGTGCGTCGAGCAGAGCGTTTCCTACTCGCCGGAACGCTCGGCGGACAAGGTCCAGCGGCCGCTGGAATTGGGCGCGCGGTTCTTGACGGGCGGCGAAACGCCGCTGGCGTTTGGACGGCTCATTTCCACCAACTCAGGTGCGCTGGGATGTGACGGTGTGATCGACGAGGTGCGGATCTCGAAGGTTGCCCGCGACATTCAGGGCGTGCCTGCGGCGGCGTTTGCGGCGGATGTGGATACGGTGGGGCTGTGGCATTTTGACGGGGGAGCAGCGGCCGGCAGCGTGCCGGATGAATCGGCGCAGGGCAATGATGCCTGGTTCACGCGTGCGCTCCAGCGATCGCTCGATGAGATCGATCTGCTGTCGTACAATCCCGGGCCCTCCCCACTCGACGGTCCCGCGGAGCGGGTGGTGTTGCGGCCGGACGGGATGCACCACCCTCAAGCTCAATCGCTTGAGGGCGCTACCCAGGTGTTGTCGGGCACGTGGCTGCTGGCGGAAGGGGGGGCGGATGAGAAGCGGCTAGCGGGGAACTGGCCGGATGCGATTCCGGCGGAGGTGCCCGGCAGCGTGCATGCGGCGCTGCTGAAGGCGGGGGTGATACCGGACCCGCGCTTCGGCAAGGACGACCGCTTCGCGCGCGGGAAGAGTTTCAAGACGTGGTGGCTCCAGACCCGCTTCCCCGGGGCCAGCGGCCACGCCGCCCAGTTGTGTTTCGACGGCGTCGCCATCCGCGCGCACGTGTGGCTGAACGGCAAGAAGCTGGGCAGCCACGAGGGGATGTTTGGCGGGCCGGTCTTTGACATTAGCGACGTGGTGCAGCCCGAGAACCTGTTGATCGTCAAGATCGATCCCGCGCCCCATACCGAGACGGGTATCCACGGCAACAATCAGGCTTGGCGGCAAACAGTCGTGTTCAACAACACCTGGGGCTGGCATTATTCGAACATTCCGCCGCTGGGCATCTGGCGGCCGGTGCGAGTCGAGTGGCTGCCACCCGTGCAGCTAAAGGATCCCTTCATCGCCACGCGCGAAGCGCACTCTGGGCGCATGGATCTGAGCGTCGCGTTGCAGGGGCCGCTGGAGAGTTGGTCCGGTGTCCTGCAGGGCGAAATCGCGCCGCACAATTTTGAGGGCCGCGCGTTTCATTTCACGCACCGCGTGCGCTCGGATTCGGCCCTGCGCGACGTACACCTCCAGTTCCGTATTCCCGATCCAAGACTCTGGTGGCCGGTGGACCTGGGTGATCCCAACCTCTACACGCTCAAGCTGTTCTTCACGCCCGACGGCGAAGGCGAGAGCGACGCCTACGAAACGAGTTTTGGCATCCGCACGGTCGAGATGGAGCCGCTGCCCGGCGGGCCGTATCCCAACAAGTTCAACTGGACCTTCGTGATCAATGGCCGGCCCATCTTCGTCAAGGGCAATGGCTGGTGCACGATGGATCCGCTCATGGACTTCTCCGCGGCGCGCTATGAACGGTTTGTGAGTCTCGCGGCGAGTCAGCACATTCAGATGTTCCGCGCCTGGGGCAGCGGCATGCCGGAAGCCGATGACTTCTATGAGGCGTGCGATCAGCACGGCATCATGGTGCTCCAGGAATGGCCGACGGCCTGGAACAGCCATCTGGAACAGCCCTTCCACATGTTGGAAGAGACCGTGCGGCTCAACACGCTGCGCCTGCGCAATCGTCCGTCGCTGGTGATGTACGGCGGCGGCAATGAATCGAGCAACCCGTTCGGCCCGGCCATCGACATGATGGGCCGCCTCGCCGTGGAGCTCGACGGCACCCGCACGTTCCATCGCGGCGAGCCTTGGGGCGGCAGCACGCACAATTATGATTGCTACTGGGGCCGCGCGCCGCTGGACCGCAATCTCGCCCTCACTGCGGATTTTATTGGCGAATTTGGCCTGGCGTGCATGCCCGCGCTCGAAAGTGTGCTCCGCTATCTGCCCGAGGCCGAACGCGGCGTCTGGCCGCCGCCCGCCGATGGCACGGTGGCGTACCACACGCCCATTTTCAACACGGCGCAGGACTTCGAGCGGCTAACGCAATACTCGTCGTATTTCATGTCGCAGGATTCGCTGGAACACTTCATTATCGGCTCGCAACTGTCGCAAGCGACGGGCGTGCGGCATGCGCTCGAACTCAACCGCACCCGCTGGCCGGACTGCGCGGGTGTGCTCTACTACAAGATGAACGACAACTTCCCCGCCGCCTCCTGGTCGTGCGCGGACTGGTACGGGGTACCCAAGATCGGCCACTACATCTTCCAGGACAGCTTCGCGCCGCTGCTCGCGTGTCTCCGCTTCACCAGCCTCAATACGCAAGGGCAGACACTGTCCTTGCCCGTGTTCTTGCTGGACGACGCCGGGGCGCTGGACAAGGCGGAATGGCAGGTCATCGTTCGCGCCTACGACGCCCAATTGAACCTGCTCAAGTCGCAGCCATTCGACGGCCATGGCGGCATTGAGCGCGTGCGCGAATTGGGCCGCTTCGAACTGACGCCGGAGCAGAACCAGGCGGCGCCGCTGCTGACGGTGGCCGAAGTGTTCCAGGACGGCGCGCTCGCCCAGCGCACGTTTTACTGGACCAATTACGAACTGCGGCCCGGCTGTCTGCTGTCCTTGCCGGCGACGCAATTGAAGCTGGAAAAGCAGCCGCAGCGGCTTCTGATTACCAACACCGGGAATCTCCCCGCAGTGGGCGTACACCTGGTGTGCCCCGAGGTGTCGGACCAGTTCTTAGCAGACGATGGTTACTTCTGGCTTGACCCCGGCGAGACGCGCGCCGTAAACGTCAACGTTGGCGACGGCGTCGGCGTGTCAGCCTGGAACGCTCCTATGTGCTCAGGGGAAAATGTATGAACGTTTGAACGTACAGACTTTTGAACGTGCAAAACGTCATTGCCTGAACGCGCGCGGCGAATTTGACCGTATTCGCGTTCCCGCCTACAATCCACCCTGGCGTTCCGGCGATTAATGAATCCTGGTGTAAGGCTTGGTGTGTCAGCAGGGTGGTTTTTGCCTTTTCATTCTCTGTCCTGCCCGACATGAAGGCTTCATCCCCGTCATCTCATGCCGCGGGGATCTTGGCGAAAGGAAGCAGTATGCATTCGCAGTCACGTTTCAGGGCAAATGCCCCCGACACCGTCCATGAAACCTTCGACAACGAGGCGGTCTTGCTGAATCTGAAGAGCGGCAACTACTACAGTCTAAATGAAATGGGTACGGTGGTGTGGACTCTCGTGGAGAGCGGCAACACGATCTCCTCGATGGTCGAACTGCTTTGCCGCCGGCATCGCGCCGAGGTCGAATTGGTTGGCAGCGCCATCGAGAGGTTTCTGGCAGAGCTTTCTGCCGAGGGTCTCATCATCGAAGAGGCGGTGGCCGGGAACGACAGCGCGCCGGCTGCGCATTCAGACGAGGCCCCACCGGCGGGTCCATTCTCCGCGCCGGAGCTGCGCCGCTACACCGATATGCAGGCGCTGTTTCTGCTGGATCCTATTCACGAAGTTGCGGATGCAGGCTGGCCGCGCGCCCTGGAGAATGCGATGGCCGGAAAGGACCGCTAGTGGGCGTCCGCAAGGCAGAACTCCCGGTGCTCACGGAGCACGCCGTCCACCGCTTTCTGGTGTCATTGCGCCGGGCGTTCGCGCGCGCGGACCAGCGTTCGGGCGATGTTGAACTTCGCCACTTTCGCATCGGCGGGTTTCCGCTCCAGGTACGGTGTGCCAGTCCCGCGATGGCGCCGTTGCTGCGGGCGTTTGAGCATCTCAAATCCGGGGACAACGATGGTCCAGGCTTGAGGCTCTACCTTGCTGACACTGCCTCCACGGGCGTATCTCCCCCGGTGGTCCCCCGCGCGGATCGTCCGATGCCCGGCGATAGTTGGCGCCTGCGCGGCAGCGCCGGCGATGTACTGTGTTATTACGCGGAGGGCGTCACGGGCGTGGTGGACCACGCACAAGGGACGGCGGTCTTCTGGGCGGAAGATGCCGCGCGCCTCCCGCAGTACATGCACGGCTCGCCATTCCTTCGCCTCCTGCACTGGTGGTTTGCGTCCCAGGGCCGGCAGATTGTCCATGCAGCGGCCGTCGGACAGGTGAACGGCGGGGTCTTGTTGACCGGCCCGGGCGGCGCGGGAAAATCCACGGCGGCGTTTGCCTGTCTGGATTCGCGGCTGGGCTACACGGGCGACGACTATTGTCTGGTGAACGCGGACGGGCCGCCCCGCGCGTTCAGCCTGTATAGCTCCGGCAAACTGCACTTGCACAACGTCGCGCGGTTCCCCGGTCTCGTGCCGGACCCGCGGTGGCCGGGCGATGAGAAGGCGCTCTTTTTCATTCGCGACTTGTTCCCCGAAAAAGTACTGCCGAGCTTTCCCATTCGTGCGGTCCTGCTCCCGCATGTGAGCGGACAACGCGACACGGTGTTGCGTCCGGCCAGCCGTGCCGAGGCTTTTCTGGCTGCGGCGCAAAGCACTCTGTGTCAATTAATCGGAGAAGAAGCGCACAGTTACCAGAACATCGGGCGGCTGTTCCGTGAATTACCCTGTTACACCCTCGAGACAGGGACCGATCTGGAGCAAATCCCCCAAGTCATTCTCGGTTTGCTGGCGGAGTCGTAGGGTATGCGGGTGCTTTTCTGGACAGAGTTGTTTTGGCCGGAGATCGGCGGCCTGGAACTGTTCGGCATGCAGCTCATCAGTGCCTTGCGCCGGCGGGGCCATGAATTTGCCGTAGTGGCCGCGCTCCACCGCGCCGATGCTGAACCCGAGCTTAGCTACGAGGGTGTACCCGTATTCCGGTTTCCGTTTCAACATGCCTTGATTCGGCGCGACTTGCGTGCCGTCCACACGCTCGTGGAGCAGAGTGCCGAGATCAAGCGCCGCTGGAAACCCGATGTGATCCATCTGAACTCGATCGGTTCCAGCATGTTCTTTTACGAGCGCGCGCAAGCCAGGATGGCCGCGCCGGCCGTCTTTACACTCCATTCCCCCTTTCTTGCCGAGGGCGACCCGGATTCTCTCCTCGGGCGCGTGTTAGCGACCGCCCAGTGGGTGACCGGCGTCTCGAGATCAACCTTGGATCGGGCGCTCCGAGTGGCCCCGGCCATTGCGCCGCGCGCCTCGGTCGTGTTGAACGGTCTTGAGATGCCGTCCGTTCAACCGTCCGATATTTCCCTTCGGCCGCCAAGATTGTTGTGTATCGGCCGCATGGTGGAGGACAAGGGATTTGATGTGGCCGTGGCCGCGTTCGCACAGGTGGTGAAGGAGTTCCCGGAGGCACGGCTGATGCTGGCGGGGGACGGCTTGGTGCGGCCCGCGCTCGAAGCTCAGGCGGCGGCCCTGGGCATCGCGGCCTCTGTTGATTTCAAGGGCTGGGTGCCCCCCGAACAGGTCCCGGCGCTAATCGATCGCTCCAGCATCGTGCTCATGCCATCGCGCTATGAGGAGCCGTTCGGACTGGTCGCGGTACAAGCCGGCCAGATGGCGCGGCCGCTCGTGGCCTCGCGCGCCGGAGGCATCCCCGAAATCGTGAAGGACGGGGAGACGGGGCTGCTGGTTCCCCCGGAGGACGTGAGCGCCTTGGCGGAGGCCATCCTCGAACTGCTGTGCGATCCGGAGCAGGCGGCGCGTCTGGGCCGTGCCGCGCGAAAGCATGTCGAAGCGGCGTTTGAGCTGGAGCGTGTGGCCACGGCCTACGAGACGTTGTACCGGCACGTATGTAGTAACTGAAGGAAGTATCGAGTATGCCGTTAGTGAGTGTGGTCATCCCCGCCTACAACGCCGAAGCTTACCTGGCGGAAGCCATCGAAAGCGTGCTGACACAAGCGCATCGGCCTTTGGAAATCATCGTGGCTGACGACGGCTCGACGGACGACACGGCCGGCGTGGCGGCACGCTATGCCGCGGATGGCGTGCATCGCGTATGGGGGCAGAATGGAGGGACCGCGGCGGCGCTCAACCACGGCTTGGGCGAGGTGCACGGCGAATACCTCGCATTCCTGGACGCGGATGATCTGTGGACCCCCGAAAAACTCCACGTGCAATTGCCTCTGTTGGAGGCATCGTCGGAGGTGGATGCGGTCTTCGGTCTGGTTGAAGGCTTTGCCACCCCGGAATTGGGCGATGCCCTGACCAAGTTGATCCACGTGCCGGACGGGGCGAATCCATGGTACTGCAAGGGTTCGATGCTGATTCGCGCCAGCAGTTTTTTCAACGTAGGGCACTTTGCGGCGGGGCTCCAAGTCGGCGATTTCATCGAGTGGTATCTGCGCGCACAAGAAAAGCAACTGAAGACACTCGTCGTCGATGAGGTCGTGTTGCGGCGCCGGTATCACCAGCGCAACCAGGGCATCGTCAAGCGGGATTGTCGGATTGAATACGTGCGTTCGCTGAAGGCCGCCTTGGACCGGCGGCGGAAACAGGCCCTATGATTCCCGCGATCCAAAATCAGGGCGACGCCGGAGCAGCCGCCATGTGGCGCTATTTTATTGGCTTGTATCGAGGCTCTTATCCCCGGCTTTCCCTCGGCGTCCTGGTGTCCGCCATGCAATTTGTGCTGGTGCTGCCGATCGCCTTTCTCATCAAGTACGCCTTCGATGTCCTTGTTCCCGCTCAGAATGTGCCCGGGTTGGTGACAGTCGGGGCGGCGCTTGTCCTGCTGCAGATTCTCAACAGCGCCACGGCCCTCTGGGTCCGCCATGTCATTCTGAACACCACGAAAGCCGCCATCCAAAGACTCCGCGAGGACTTGCTGCAGCGGTGCTGCCTGTTGCCGCGCGCCTTCTTTGATCGCGCCGACCGCGCCACACTCCACGCGAGTATCGTACAAGATACGGAGCGCCTTGATGTCATGAGCAATGCGCTGGCGGCGATGTTCCTGCCGGCCCTGGTCATCAGCGCCGGCCTCTGTGTGATCCTGGTGCTGCTGAATCCGCTGCTGTTTCTCACGATGGTGACCGTTGCGCCGCCCCTCTTGCTGATGGGGCAATTGATGAAACGTCAAACACGGCGCCGGGTGCAGGCGTTTCACCGGTCCTTTGAAGCGTTCAGCAGGGGCATATTGTTTGTCCTGGAACGTATGGACTTGGTCCGGCTGCAGACCGCGGAAGGATTCGAGACGGCCCGCCAGCAGCAGCGCTTCGAAGACATTCGTCGGACCAGCGGCGCGATGGCCTGGTTGACCACTGCCTACACCACCGTGCAAAAGGGCATTTCCACGGTGTCGGGCATCCTGATTCTGGTCGTGGGCGGGATAAGCGTGGCGCACGGCAGCATGACCATTGGCGGGCTGTTGTCCTTCTACGCGGCCGCGGCACTCGTGAACCACTATGTCGCCATCATGCTGGTGGCCGCCCCCCAGATTATTGAGGGGACGGAAGCCTTGCGCACCGTCTTTCGCCTGGCGCGCCTGGACGCACCGCTGCCCTACAGCGGGGAGAAGCAACTCGAGTTTGCCGGCAACATCGCGCTGGACGCCGTGGACTTTCATTATGACGAACGGCCGGTGCTGCGGGGAGTTGATCTGGAAATCGCGCCGGGCCGCATGGTGGCGCTGGTGGGACCCAATGGCGCGGGCAAGACAACGATCATTCATCTTGTCCTGGGCTTCTACCGGCCCCAGCACGGGCGCCTTCTGGCGGACGGGCAGGACTATTCGGAATTGGACATGCGGCACTTGCGCGGGAAGATCGGCGTTGTCACGCAAGATCCGGTGCTTTTCCCGGGGACTGTTCTCGAAAACATTGTCTACGGTTGTCCTGGTGCGAACTTCACGGAGGTGGTGCGCGCGGCCACGCTGGCCGCCGCCCACGAGTTTATCGATTTGCTGCCGCAAGGCTACCAGACGCCTGCCGGCGAGGACGGCCTGCTGCTGTCGGGGGGCCAGCGCCAGCGCATTTCCTTGGCACGTGCGCTGTTGCGGCGGCCACGGCTCTTGATTCTCGATGAACCCACGACGCACCTAGACGCGGCGGCGGCGGCGCACCTTTTGGACAGCCTGAAGGGCCTCGATGACCGTCCGGCGGTCCTGTGTATCACGCACGATATGGAGTTGGCGCGCGAGGCGGATGAAGTCTATGTACTCGGCGCGGAGGGCCGCATTGCCGCGGCGGGCCCGCCCGTCCAAGTCGTCCAGGCCGGGCTGTTCCAGGGACTCCTGGAGCCAGCGGAGAGCCTGCCGCTATGACAGGCGTGGTGCGGAAAGACTGCTGGCCCACGCCGGAACAGGAGTTGGTCCTGCGCGC
>JACPGD010000384.1 GCA_016182645.1 Candidatus Hydrogenedentota bacterium
ACTGAAAGTCGTTGCCGGAGCGGACCACGTTCACCAGGCCGGGCCTCCCCTCGAGGAGCGTGGCGGCCCTGTCCGCGCCTTCGAGGGTCATCAGCCTGATTTCGCGGGTCTGGCGGAGGCTGTTGCGGATATCGCGGAAGTCGCCCGCGGCCAGCAAGACGCCGCGCTCAATGATGGCGATCTTATTGCACATGTCGCCGAGTTCCGACAGGATATGCGAGGAAATCAGGATGGTTTTGCCCATGTCGCGCAACGCTTTCAGCAGTTCCTTGATCTCGATGCGCGCGCGCGGGTCGAGACCGGAGGCAGGCTCGTCTAGCAGGAGCACCTGTGGGTCGTGAATCAGCGTTTTGGCGAGACAGCACCGCTGTTTCATCCCGCGCGAAAATGCACTGACGTAGTCGTCCGCGCGCGAAGTGAGATCGGTCAGATTGAGCACGTCGTCGATGATGGCCTTGCGCTTCTTGCTGGGGATCTTGTAGGCCGCGCCGAAGAAATCGAGGTACTCGCGCAGGCGCATGCCGTCGTAGACACCAAAAGAGTCCGGCATATAGCCGACCATTTTCTTGATCTCATAGGGCGCGCGCATGACGTCCACGCCGTTGATCAAGGCCCGGCCCGAAGTGGGCTCGAGTAGCGTCGCCAGGATGCGGATCGTTGTCGTCTTGCCGGCGCCGTTCGGGCCGATAAAGCCGTAAATGTCGCCCTTCTCGAGGGTGAGATTCAGGCCGCGCAGCGCTTGAAAATGGTTGTAGTTCTTGCAAAGTGCGTACGTCTCTATCACTGCCATAACACCGTTTCCCCTTCCGTAAACGCGGCCGCAACGGGGACCGCGCGCGCCACGGCAAAATACATCACCATGCCAACCTGGTACTCGCTGTCCGCCTCGATTTGGACAGCGATTTGTCGATTCAAGTCCTTCGTGTTCACACCCTCGGCCAGCTTAAACGTGCATTTCTCAAAGTTGTGGCCGCCAATATCAGTACTCTGCTTCTCAAGGGCCTTCAATGCGCGCTCGTTGGCGCCCAAGAGCATGGCCGTCATTGCCGGCAATGTTTGACGCGATGGATTCGTGTTTCCATAGGGACCGCCCTGGGGGTAGAAAGTGACGCCGGGGTATCCCTTGCGGGGGCCAATGATACTGGCATCGTTCGTAGCGTAAACGTCCAGGAAAGGTCCCAGTGCCCGCTGGCGAGTAACCAAGGCGGAACCGAGATTTCCAGACCGACCGGTGTATTCGACGAAGTCATGAGCATGTTCTGTTGCAGCCGATCCGGCGACTGGAGCAGGGTGAGATCCTGCTCCAACAGCCTGCCCTGGCTCTTCACCGGCAGCGTCCGCGGCGTGAGGGACTGTGCGCTGTGTTTCATTACGGACACTTCCGCCAACAGATAGCGCGCGGACAAGTTGCGGGCCGCGGGGTCTTCCAAGGCCAGTATATCGAGCGGCGGTCCCGCGAGTTCCGCCACCAGATGCGGCGACAGGAGTGTGTTTGTGCCGAACTGCTGTGAGTCCGAGAACAGGGCCTGGACGAACGCGGCGCCAAACGTGCGAGAGTTGTCACCGCCGGGCCGGCCCTGATACAGCATGTTTTGCCAGTACTGGTCGCCACCGCCTTCAATCCTCAGGCGGTCTTCGTGCATCGAGACTTGATAAGCACGGCCATTAACGAGGAGGACCGGTTGGTGGAAACGTAATCCAGTCCTGTTGATCAACTCGCCTTTCGGCCCGGCCTCCGTGATCTCGACCTGGCCCTCGATCCCCCCGTTGAGCGGCAGGTACGTTGTTGTGCGCACGAAGCGAAGATCACTTGCGCCGATGTAGAGATCGGAAAAGACAGGAGGGGTGTCCTGGATGAACTGGAAGGGCCGTTCCCCCAGTCCGGAATACATGGCCGGTGCCGGACCGCCGCTCCGGAATAGGGCGCGGTTCTCCAACAGCGACACGTCCTCCACCAGCGCATCGTCGCGCAAGAGCTTTCCTGCGTAGCGGGCGCTGCCTTCGCTCAAGATGCCGACGAAGCTCTCAATCTCGGCGATGGTGTTCCCTTCGGGCAGGCGCAACAGATCAAATTGCTCGAGTTCGGTACGGTTGGCGCGGCCTTGCGTGCCGTAGATCATCGCATAGGCGGTGAACCCGATGGAGAAGAAGACGAGGCAGACCCACGCCCACTCGCGCCGCTTCCAATAGTTCCAGAACAGCCAGTTGGCCACGATAGCGATCACGAAATAGAGGAGCAGGTACAAGATGATGGAAGACACCGGGAAGAGCTCCACACCCGCCAGTTGCGGCACGGCCGGCAGGGCGCTCATGGCCAAGTTGGCATAGTTCAGCGGTTCCGTGGCCTGGTGATGCCTGATCAGATCGCGCCAGAGCGCGTGATAGCCCGTGCAGTCCTGAAGCATCATGCCCGCGCTCTCGATGGCGAAGCCCGCCACGACCCCGCTGCCGAACGGCCGCTTGCTGGCCAGCACCGGGTCCGTGCCGGCGCGCTGGACGGCGGCATCCGTGGGCGTGAGACTGGACACGACGCCTTCGCGGTCCGGCTTGGCCCCTGCCTGAAGCGCGGCGTTGCCCGGAAAGAGGCGCGCGGCCAGGTCCGCCTCTGAAAAGAAGGCTTCCGCACCGATGCCAACACCCATCAACGGCTCGACCCACGTACCGCGATACTTCTCCGCATGCGCGCCGGTAAAGACCGCGAGGACGCCGCCGCGCCGCACGTAGGTTTCGAGCAGTTGGCGGTGTTGTTCCCCAATGAGCGCCGGGTTGATGTCGCCCAGCACAATCAGATCAAACGGCTCGTAGCAGATGAGGCGATCGGCGAGCAGGGCCAACTGTTCCTCGGCGAGCGACTCGCGGTAAAAGCGGATGCCGCGTTCCTCGCGGTACAGCGTTGTACTCAGGAAACTATAGTCTTCAGGGTGCTCATCCAGGACGAGACAGAGGAAATCCTGCGGCCGAATGGGGGTCACACCGATCCAGGACGGAAAATCCAGGACCGCGCGCTTGCCGTGGTAGAGCTGCACTTCGACGCGTGCAGTATCGTCCATTTTGCAGTAGAAGCGAAATCGCTTTAGCGAATGCTGCGGACTTTCGGCGGGTACACGGTAAATGGGACTCTTTACCGTCCCTATTTGCGACAACAATTTCACTTCAACAAAGCCTGAAATGTCCTCCTGATCATTGCGGACGATGACATCGACGGGCGCCCAGGTCCCTTCGCGATAGGCCGCGCCGTAATTGACGAAGATGTTGATGTTGAGGCCCTCGGGCTTGGGCGGTTCCTCCACGTCCTGGGCATGCGCTGTGGCGGCGAGCAGCAGGAGTGCCAGGACATTAAGCATTCGGGTTGCCATCAGTTGTCTTGTCTCCTCGTGGAACTATGGACGGAATGGACACAATGGACGCAAGGCATGTGTAAGTAGACCCCTAAATATGAGCGCGGTAGCAAAATATCCACCATTCCAGGCACAAAAGCAACAGGCCCACGGCGGCGAACCAGGGCCACAGATCCTTGTTGTAGCGTTGGGCGGCGGTCTCGGTGGCGGCGATCTCGCCTTCGCCCACGGGCAGTGACTGCGCTGGGCGGATGGCGCTTTCGTTCTGGTCAAGCAGATTGACCGCGTAGGTCAGCGTCTGTTCGCCGACGGTCACCCGGTACGGGCCGGCCTGCGAGGTTTCGCCAAAATACGTGGGGCGCACGGGCTCGAGTGGGACGATATGGGTCACGCCGCCAGGCGTGGTGACGGACGCTTGTTCCACCTCCGGTATAGGGAGAATTTCGATGGGTTGGCCGCCCGCGAGTGTTTGTTGTTCGCCCAATGCGCTGCGCGGGATCCACGAGATCAGATTCTGGATGAAGAGCGGGAACGACAGGTGCAGCGGCCAGTTCGTGTCGGCCAGGTCGAACGCCGATACGAGGATCTGCTGGTTCCCCTGGCTCACCTCCGCGATCAAGGCCGAGCCTTGCGTGCTCATGAGACTCTGGGCGCCGTCGGGCAATGTCAGGCGCAGCGCTTTGCCGACCCGTAGATTGCCGGGATTGAGAAAGCGCATCAGCGGATGACGCTTGTCCGTGGCGAGGACGGGCGGATTCTCGAGTTCACCCTGCTGCACCAGGCCGGAAATGGGCGGCAATGCATTGAAGAACAGCAGCGACTGCGACGGCAGGCTTCCGGGTGTCCAGCCGTTGAAGATGATCAGGTCGGGTTCCGCGCTGTCGCTGTAGTTCTCCGGGGTCACGGTGCTTAGCTCGACGCGCGGGTCCAGCGCGAGCACCTTACGCAGAAAGTAGGCGCCCATGGCCTCGGGCGCGCTTACGAGGAGCACGTGGAGGTAAGCATCGTGCTGCAGCGCGACCCACGCCTGGTTGTCCACGGCCAGTGCGTCGTCGAGGTCGAGGGTCGCGTGCAAGATTCCCTCCTCGAGTTCGGGCAGCTCGAACAGGGCTTCCTGGGTACCCCGGGCCGGCACGTTTAGTTCTTCGACGGCCAGCAGGGAATCACCCACGTTCAGGGAGAGCGTCGTCTGCACGGGCGCGTCCGCGTCGTTGTAGAGCAGGAGAAACGCCTGGCGCGCACCCAAACCTTCATTGGCGCGGCGCACGCTAAAGCGCACAATGCCGGCATTGTTGGACGCTGTCCCGATACTGACGTAATGGATGCGGCGACTGAACGTGCCCACCTGGTCCAGGTCGCTGAGGCGGCCATCGCTAAAGAGCACCATCTCAAGTTCCGGCACGACCGCGGTGACGTCAGGGTTGTCCGGGGCGAGCGAGCGCATGATGGACATGACGTCATGGATGCGGCTCTCCGTGTCGCGCGCGGCCACGGCTTGAATGGCCTCGCGCAGGCGGTGCTTGTTTTCTGTGAGTTCGCAGAGCACGTCCGCGGAATCCGCGAATGAAATGACCATCATGCGGTCACCTCGCTCCATCGTGTCCACCAGCGCGAGCGCCTGTTCCTTCGCCAGATCGAGCCGGGTCTGCTCGCCTTCTTTGGCCTGCATGCTGGCGGAAAGATCGAGGATGACGCACAGGTAATTGCCGCGCGTGCCTTCCGCTTCAACAAAGGGCCGGGACAGCGCCGTTACGGTCAGCAGCAGGATCAGGACTTGCAGGAACAACAAGAGGTTCCTGCGCAACCGCTGGAACGGCGCGTTGGCGGTGAGGTCTTGCAGGCTCTTGCGCCACAGCAGGGTGCTGCTGATGATCACTTCGGTCCGGCGCAGCTTGAGCAAGTAGAGGAGCACGACCACGGGGATCGTGAAGAGGAAGAAGAGCGCCGCGGGCGCGAGAAATATGCTGGTAAGCGAAACTGTCTCGCGTCTGCGCGTAGCGTTTGAGCAACGCGCGGCTGACGGAGATCTCGGCCTGAGCGCGCGTCTCGCTGTCAATGAGTTTCAGGTCGCCGCTAAGTTGCGGGTCCAGTTCCTCCGGTGCCATGACCTGGACGACATACAGGTCCGGGCCGATGGCGCGCAGGTGCTTGAGCGCGTCTTCGAAGCCCTGCTCATCAAACAAATCAGAAATAAAGAGGACCATGCCCTTGGTGCGGTGTTGCAGACTGTAGGCTTTGCAGGCGGCCGCGAGTTGGGTGGGGCCGGCGGCAGTGGCGGACTCGAGGAAATTGAAAAACTTGTGTGCGGAAGCTTTACCCCGCACCGGGCTCATCTTGGTGTTGCCGTCATTCGAAAAGACAGCCGCCTGGACGCGGTCGTAGCCGCTGAGCCCGATGTAGCCGATGGTCGCGGCGAGTTGCCGCGCGAAGTCGAATTTGGGCGGCGTGCCAAAGGCCATCGAGCGGCTCCCGTCAATCAGGAGATGCACTGTCAGATCTTCCTGCTCTTGAAACAATTTCAAATGCATCACGTTCAGCCGGCTGTAGATGTTCCAGTCCACGTGCCGCAGATCGTCGCCCTGGACATAATCGCGGTAGTCCGCAAACTCGACACTGCTCCCCTTGCGCTTACTGCGGCGCTCACCTTTGGTCACACCGGACGGCACCCGCCGCGCGGCCAACGCCAGCCGTTCGAGCTTGCGTAGAAACTCGGGGGTCAGCAGAGCATCTTTGGCGCCAGCCGTGTTCATGATGCGAGTTTCTCCGTGCGCGGCACGTGTTGCAACAGGTCCGTGACAATGTGGTCCGCGGTCACGCCGTCCGCCTCGGCTTCGAAATTGAGGAGGACGCGGTGGCGCAGCGCCGGCAGCGCGGCCAACTCGATGTCCTCGAAACTGACGTTGAAGCGGCCATCGCGCAAGGCATGCACTTTGCCGGAGAGCAGCAGCGCCTGGGCGCCGCGCGGGCTGGAGCCATAGCGGGCGTAGCGGCGGATCTGGCTGGTGGCATAAGTGCTCGAGGGTTGCGAGGCGAGCACGAGCCTGACCGCGTATTGTGCAACCTGCGGAGCGACCACCACGTCGCGCACAAAACCCTGCCACTTGAGGATGTCATGTCCGTCCATCACGCGCTCTCCCTTGGGCATGTCCCTTTTCGTGGTGCGTTCGAGGATCTCCATGAGATCTTCTTGCGTGGGGTAATCCACCAGCACTTTCAGCAGGAAACGGTCCAGTTGCGCTTCAGGCAGGGGATAGGTGCCGTCCATTTCAATCGGGTTCTGCGTGGCGAGCACGAAGAACGGCTCTTCGAGGCGGTGGATGGTGCGAGCGACCGACACCGTGTGTTCCTGCATGGCTTCGAGCAGCGAGGACTGCGTCTTGGGCGTTGCGCGATTGATTTCATCCGCGAGGATGATGTTGGCGAAAACGGGGCCGGGCCGAAACTGCATGTGGCGCTGCCCGGCGCTGTCATCGACCATCATGTTGGTGCCGATGATGTCCGCGGGCATCAGGTCCGGGGTGAATTGGATCCGCGAGAACTTAAGGTCGAGCGCGTCGCTCAAGGTACGGATCAGCATCGTCTTGCCCAGACCGGGAACACCCTCCAGCAGACAATGCCCCCCCGCGAAGACGCAGGTCAAAACGGCATCGACCGTCGACTGGCTGCCGACGATAACCTTGCCCACCTCCTGTCGCAAGCCCTTAAATACTTCCCGAAATTCCGCCGCTTCCAGTTCCGCGCTCATCGCTCGTGCTCCCTTCTTCCATTCGTGCTATACGTCCTTTAAGTCTTATATGTCCTATACTCGGCTACGGTTCGTCCGGTGGTTTCCTTTGTGTCTTTGCCCGCTGTTTCGCCGCGAAGAGCTGTTGGGTGTACGCTGTATGGCCCGGAGGCTTCAGCGCATCGGCCTTACCATCGAGGAGCGCCGCCGCCACTTCGGTCTCTTGGGTGGTCCCTGGCGCCAAATGCTCGCCAAAGGTTTCGCGCGCCAGCGCGGGCGGCGCGGCAGTCGCCATGCCGGAAACCACCGGCGCGGCAGCGAAATAACGCCCTGTGACCGGTGCTGGCCGTAGTGCGGGTTGCGGCAGAAGTTGTCGCAGGCCCGGGGCCTTTCGCGCGAAGCGGAGCAGCGCGCCGAAGGCCCAGCCGAAGGGAATCACCACACGGCGGACAAAGATTTCGAGGGGGAACAGGCAAATGGCCGTCGCCAGCAGATATTGCCAGATCGGCGTGACCGTCGGCGGCGCCGTCAGCGTGTGTTCGAACGGGTTCCCCGTCTCCGGCAGGAAAGTGCCGCCGCCCGCGGTGGCCACTTGCTCCAGGAGCGGCACATTGGTCGTGTGATAGAGGTATTCGTCGGAATAGTCCACGGCCATGCCCGTCGATAACAGCCCGGAACTGCCGTCCTCATTCTGGTACATGAGGTTCATCATGTACAGGCCCGTGTCCCGCGACGGAAAGACTGCTTCATACACGCCCGGACCCGTCTGCACCAACTCCAACTCGCGCTGCTCGAAGTTGGGCGCGGTCACGACGCCTTTCGGGCGCAGAAAATTGATGAACTGTCCTTGCTCGTCCACCGCATCGATCCGGACGTGGCCCAGGCCGTTTTCCCGGCGCGTTTCCACCAGCACGTTGCTCGGCTTGGTCTCGCGCAACGCCCACCGCACCGCCTGCGCCCAGTAGCGGTTGAAACCCTCCCAGCCCAGCCAGTTCACGGCCCACCGGCTCGTGGCATCGGAGGTGAAAGCCACGGTCTTGCCCAGCCCATAGCGCCAATGGGCCAGGACGGGGTCGCCTTCGTGAGAAATGAGCGGGATCGTGGCGTTTTCCTTGGGAGAAGTGACGACATAGCCCAGCAGAGCGGGCAGCGTAGTCTCGCCGAGCCCCGACAGGAGTTCAGAGTCATGCAGCGGCTTGGGCACAAATTCTTCCTCGACCAGCATGCCCTTTTTCACGACACTCGCCTCTTTGGTGAAGATTTGCGGCAGTCGTTGCGGGTCAGTGACGAAATAGTAATTGCCACCCGTGGCTTCGGCGACGGTGCGCAGCATGCCTTGGTCACTGGCACTGTGCGGCGCGATACACACCGTGCTGATGGCAATCTTCGCGGAGGCATAAGCACTGATGAGAGAGGAAGGCGGGGCGCCGGGGTCGCCATCGGAAATGAGCACAACGCGCTTCACCGCCGCGTCCGCTCCCGACAGTGCCTTGTAGGCCATGTTCAACGTGGGGCCTGTCGCGGGCATGTCGCCGATGGTTGTGCTGCCGCGGACAATTGCCTGCCGCGCCTTGCTCTTGTCGCCGACCGGCTGAAGCTGGAAGATCCAACTGTCGCTCGTGTCATACATGTAGCCGAGAGCGCCCATGAGATCCTGTGAAGCGAGCACATTCAACGCGGCCAGGGCGATGTCGCGCGCCCAGACGTTGCCGCTCGGAATTTCGCAGGTGTGCATCACCACGACGAGCGCCCCGCGCGGCAGCACCTTGCGCTGTTTGATGTCCATGTCCACCGGCAGCGCTCGCTCGACCGGCGTATCAAGGTAGCCGCCCGCGCCGAAGCTGTTCGGCCCGCCGATCATCACGAGGCCAATCCCGAGATCACGTACCATGGCTTCGAGGATGCTCAATTGATCCGGGCTGAGTTGCGTGCTGCTGACGTCGGAGAGGACGACGGCGTCATAATTCTGCAATTGGGCGAGCGAATTCGGCATCCCGAAGGGGTCTGCGTGCTCGATCTGGAGCCCTTCGGCGGTCAAGGCCTGTTCGAGGCGCTCCCCGTTCTCCGGGCTGCCCGCGACGCAGAGCACCACTGGTTCGCCCTCGACCATGGTGAAGGCGCGGCCCTGGTTGTTCTGGGAGAACGTGTCCGCCTCGCTTGCGATCGCGACCTCGTATTCGTAGAATCCGGCGCGCGGCAGCTCCTGCGTGAGCAGAAACACGTTATCGCCCTTCTGGAGTTGCACGACCTGCGGGCGCACCATGCGCCGCTCCGTGCCGGCGCGCTGGTAGACCTGGAGCGTGCCCGCGCACTCCTGCTCGGCCTGCACCACGATCCGCAGTTGGAAGGGCTCTTCCGTACTGGTCTGGCTGGGCGCGCTCACTTCGCGGATGCGGACTTCCTGGCGGCCGCCGGTCTGCAACGGCACCACGTCCACTTCGATGCCCTCGGCCCGTGCAGATTTCACGTCGTCCAAGGCATTGCCGAGGGTCTCGTTGCCGTCGCTGAAGACGACAATGCGCCGCATGTAGCCTTCCGGAAACGCGGCCATGGCCAGGCGCAGCGCGCCCGCGAGGTTGGTTTCGTTCCCGCCGACGTAGGAGCGAATCTCGCGCAGACCGAGCCGCGGCTCGACGCGCAGTTCCACGCTGGCCTCTTCGCCAAACACAATCACGCCCGCCTCATCGCGGGAGCCCATGTGGGTGTCGCAATAATTGCGCACCCACTGGACGGCGGCCAGGCGCGTCTCTTCCGGCACGCTGTTCGACTGATCAAGCAGGAAGAAAACGGCGAGGCGGTCGTTCTGCTTGAGGATTTCCATGCCGGCGAGCGCGGCAATGAGACAGGCGAGAATAATCGTGCGCAGGACAACGGCAGTCCACCGGCGGCCGCCGGACATCGAGCGGATGCGCAGCCCCAGAAAAATGCTCCAGGGCAGCAGCACTAGCAAGAGCAGCATCCAGGGCTCGGCAAACCGGGGAAACCAAGTCACGCCGGCCCCTCCAGGAAAAAAGATTGGATGCGGTGGTTGTCCGTATCAGCAACGAAAACCTGGCCAGCGGGGCTGACAGCCACGCCCCGAGGTCCGTGCAACTGGCCCGGGCCGCGGCCCGGCTCTCCATAGGCCGCAAGTAATGCGCCGTCGCTGCGATAGCGGGAGACTCGGTGGGCGCCATATTCCGCCACCAGCAACGTGCCGTCCGGTGCCAGCGCCAAGTCGTGGGGATACTTCATACTGGTGTCGGCAGTGTCCGCGCCGATAGTGCGCACGAAAGTGCCGTCGCACTGGAAGCACTGAACGCGGTGATTGGCGGTGTCCGCGACATGGAGCCGTCCGTCCGGGGCAAGGGCGAGGGCCATGACCCGGTTGAATGACCCGGTGGCGCTGCCGGCTGCGCCCCACTGGCGTGCAAACTTCCGTTCCGGGGTGAACACGTGCACGCGCTCGGCGTCCTGGCCGTACTCGCTGATGTAGTAATTGCCGGCGGCGTCGCACTCGGCGTCCGTGGGGTAGATGAACTGATCCGGGCCGCTGCCGTAAGCCCCCCACTGGTGCGCAAGCCGCGCATCGCGCGTGTACTCGAGGATGCGGCTGTAATGCGTGTCCGCGATGACGATGCGGTCGCCCGTGGGGAACGTGATGCCCGTCGGCGTGCCGTTCTGGAACTCCGGGAGGTTCCAGAGCCGGAGAAACTGGCCGTCCTCGGTGAACACCTGGACACGGCCCGTTGTGTCGATGACGAACACTTCCGCTTCATTTACGGCGATGGCGCGCGGCCGGACAAACGAACCATCGCGCGTACCGGGCGTACCCCAGCACTGCCATGCGCCACGGCCGCTGGAGCTTCTATCGGTGCAGCCTGCCAGAAACAGGCTGGCGGTCAGTTTGAGAAATCCCCTGCGCCGCAAGCGCCTTGCCCTCTTCCTGCGATTAGAACGGTGCTGGCCAGTGTTATTGCGCAGACGCCGCCGGATCCAGCGTGCCGAAGTACTGCCGGACAAACTCCTTCGAACCCCGCGGGATTTCCTCCTTGGTCAGGGCTTGTTCTGCTTCCTGGTGCGCCGCCTCGAAATTGCCGGATATGATCTCCACCTCGGCGGCCGCTTCCCCTTCCGGCGCGGCCTTCTGGAGAACATTCGCGAGCATCTTTCCCTTGTCCAGGGCGCCAGGCAGGATCGTGGGTTCGTAGGCCACGTCCTCGTCCGGCAGTTCGCCCACCTGGTTGCCCTGCCCGCGCCCCGGGCCACCCAGACCGGGCCCCATACCATTTCCGGCACAGGCGCCGCAAAGCCCCGAGCAGTCCTTACCGGCGCACTTCCCCTTGCACTGTCCGCCTTTCTCGCAAGCGCCCAGCTTCTTCCCGCACATGCGGCAGAACTCGCTGGGTCCGAGCATGCCTTGCTTCCACTCGCCCAGTTGCCCGAGAGCGCTGTCCAGTTTCGCCAGTTGCTCGAGGGCGGACGCCATATCTTCCAGCGAAAGCTCCATGGCTTCGAGGGCTTCGGCCGCCTCGGCCGTGTTCTCGCTTTCCATGCTCTCGCCGGCACTCGCCAGCGCGTCCGCCAGGGCCTGTTCCAGGGGGCTCTGAGGCGACAGCATCTTCTGCAAGGCTTTCAGGTCATTCGACAGCTTCTTCTTTTCCTCGGTGGAAAGCTTGCCGTCCTGGAGCTTCTTCTGCAATTCACGCATCTTTTGAGAGGCTTGGGCGAACTGCCCATTCTGGAGGTCCTTCGCGATCTCCTTGGACGCACCAAGTTTATTCGGATCGCCCTGCAATTGCGGTGCGCCGAGCCGCTGCTCAAGTTGTTCGCGCTCCTGCTGAAGCTGCTGCGACAGGTTCGTTACGCGGGCCAGCGCCTGTTTTTCCGTGATCTCCTGCCGCTGCAACGCCTCGGCCACGTGCTCCAACTCGGCGGCCGGCGCGTTAAGCGGCGCCTTGGGCGCTTCCTCCGCCGGCTTCATCAGCTTGGCGGCATTGCGCAGCAGTTGCGCCTTGGATTCGAGCGTCCGCGCGCGCGCCTTGGCCTCTAACTCGCGGGCCTCGAAACCGAAGAGATCCAACTCCGGCAGCAGGAGGTACCCCAACCCAAACAGGAGCACCGGCGCGAGGAACCAACGGAAGGAACGCGTGGGCAGCAGCGGAAAATCGCGCGCGGGCTGAAGTTGACGCAAATGGAACTCGGCGTCGCGATGGAGCGCCTCCACCATGTCGGAGGGGTGGCCTTGCAGCGCCAGGGAAGAAGTGAAGCGCTCTTTCATGCCCAAGTGCGTGTCCGCGGCCAGGGCTGCCTGTATGAGGCCGGGACGCTTCAAGTATGCCCAGGTGGCCGCCACCAGGATGGCCACACCCCAGGAGATGGCCAGGATGCGCGTGGAATCCCATAGAAGCGGGAGTATCCGGCTCAGCAATAGCCAGCCGAACGAGAGGATCGTGGCATAAAACAACCCGTTGAGCGTGAACTGGACCCACTGCCGCACGGCAAGCCGCCGCCGCACCTGCATCATGGCCCGTTCCACTGGGGGCCGTGGCGCTACTGGACGTTTCATAGACAGTCCCGCTTGGTTTTTTGGCCGGTGGTAGTATAGAACTATGCTGGTCGCACTGGCAAGCACACAATTTACTTGTTTCTATTGGCGAAAAGGCGATTTCGGGAGGGCGAATGTTTTCGCAACGATTACAAGACGCTAAGTGCTCCATTTCGTAAATACGGTAACGTATTCGAGCTTCCGTAGCGTCCGGCCTC
>JACPGD010000038.1 GCA_016182645.1 Candidatus Hydrogenedentota bacterium
CCGGACGTTGAAAGGGGGCTGGGCAGCTCATTCGACGGTGACACTTTTGGCGAGGTTGCGCGGCTGGTCCACGTCGCGGCCCAACTCGAGGGCGATGTAGTAGGCGAGGAGTTGGAGCGGCAAGGCGGCCAGCAGTGGGCTGAAGGGTTCGGGACAGGGCGGCAGATAGAAGACGTCGTGGCATGAGGCGGCGATCTGGGTGTCGCCCTCGGTGGCGAGGGCAAGGACGCGGCCGTTGCGCGCGCGGATCTCCTGGATATTGCTCAAGGTCTTGGCGTACACGCTGCCTTGCACAGCGATACAGAAGACGGGCAACTCCTCGGTCACGAGGGCGATAGGCCCATGTTTCATCTCGCCCGCGGCGTAGCCCTCGGCGTGGATATAGCTGATTTCTTTCAGTTTCAACGCCCCCTCGAGCGCACTGGGGTAGTTGCAGCCGCGCCCGAGAAACATGGCGTGGCTGGCGTTTTTGTAGGCTGGGAGCCCGGCGAGCGCATCGAGTTTGGGCGACCACTGGAGGATTTCCTGCATCTGACCGGGCACCTGCCGCAAGGCTTCCAGGCGTTCGGCCATCAGTTCTTGCGGCAGCGTGCCGCGCCGCTGGGCGAGGTGAAGCGCCAGCAGGGTCAAGGCGGTCACCTGCGCGGTGTAGGCCTTGGTCGAGGCGACGCCGATTTCCGGTCCCGCGTGGAGATAGATCAGCCCGTCGGCGGCGCGCGCAATACTCGAGGCGGGGACATTCACCACACCCAGCACCGGCGCGAGGAATTTCCGGGCGATGCGGACCGCTTCCAGCGTGTCCGCCGTTTCGCCGGACTGGCTGACCGCGATGACCAGTGTTCGCGCGTCGAGGCAGGGTTCCGCGTAACGAAACTCGGACGCCAACTCGACACTGACGGGCAGACGTGCCCACGGTTCGAGCAGGTATTTCGCCACGAGCCCCGCGTGCCACGCCGTGCCACACGCAACGATCACGATCCGATGGATCTCCGTCAATCGTTGTTCCAATACGCCCAGGCCGGGAAATTGGATACTGGTTCCTGCCGTGTGCGTCTGTGCCAGTCCGTGTTCCGGCGCGTAGCTCAGCAGCAGGTGCCGCAACACTTCCGGCTGCTGGTGGATTTCCTTCAGCATGAAGTGGGCATGGCCATCCTTCTCCGCCGCCGCGGCCGACTGCTGGACTTCGGAGGGCGCTGCGGCGACGGGCGTGCCGCCGGCATCGTAAATCTGGCAGGTGTCCGCGGTGAGGAGACCGTGGTGGCCGTCCTCGAGATAGATAACGCGCCGCGTGAAGGGCAAGAGAGCGTTGGTATCGGAGGCGAGGAAGTTTTCCTGCTGGCCCAGGCCCAAGACGAGCGGGCTGCCCTTGCGGGCGAACACGATCTGTTCGGGATGCTCGGCCGCGAGGGCGGCAAACGCATAACTGCCTTCAATCTGTTCGAGCGCCTGGCGCACGGCGGCGAGCAGGTCGCCCGTGTAGTAGCGGCGGAGGAGGTGCGGCAGCACTTCCGTGTCCGTCTCGCTGCGGAAGACCGCGCCTTCCGCCTGTAACTCGGCGCGGAGGAAGACGTAATTCTCGATGATCCCGTTGTGTACCACGCTGATGTGACCGTTCGTGTCCTGGTGCGGATGGGCGTTCGTCTCCGTCGGGGAACCATGGGTGGCCCAGCGCGTGTGGCCGATGCCGGTGTGCCCGCGGAGCGGGTCCGCCTGCAACGATTCGGCCAGCCGGGCCAGCTTTCCCACGGTCTTACGGACGTGCAGCACGCCGTCCTGGGCGATGGCCGCCCCCGCGGAGTCGTAGCCGCGGTATTCCAGGCGGCGCAGCCCTTCGAGCAGGATAGGCTGCGCTTCCCTCGGTCCCACATAGCCGACGATGCCGCACATAGGGCGCCTCGCTCTGCGCTGATCAGCGCGTCAGACTGTCCTGAAACACATGGTATTCGTAACTGGGCGTCATCAGGCCCCAGGTCATGTGTTTCCCGCCGAGCACCACAAATTGCTTGACGATGTTCCGGTACAAATAACTGTGGCCTTCGTGAATCGGCATGACGAGGACGTATTCGCCGGGATTGAAATTGAAATCCGGGATGACGACATCGCAGGCCACGCGCCCTTCGTGGATATGCTTGAGGAGATCGCCATTCAGCGTCGAGATCGTGGTGAAGTGCAGCCCATCCTTGCGCCAGAAGGAGAGCGAGATGTTGAGGTCCTTCACCTCGTGCTTGAGATCGAAACTGTAGCGAATGGTCAGGCTGTCATGAACGTGAAAGGCGTCCACCTCACGCTCCTCCACGCGAAACGTGACGCTGAGATTCTCAATGTGGTTGAACTCATCGTAGATGCCGCCATAGATACTTTCGTTCCGGCTTTTCTGGGGCCGTTGCGCGTTTTCATCTTTCAGCCGGTTCAGTTCTTGGACCCGTTTGAGTTCCTGTTCATCGAGAAAGGCCAGATACTCCTTGATGACCTCTTTGGAGGGCCCCAGGCGCTTGGCCTTGCCCTGATGCATCCAGAGCGCGCGTTCGCACAACTGCGAGATCTGCGTGAGGCTGTGGGAAACCAGAACAATTGTCACGCCCTCTTTCTTCATCTGGTGCATCTTGATGAAGCATTTGTTCTGAAAAGCGACGTCGCCGACCGCGAGGATCTCATCGATAAGCAGGATTTCCGGTTTGAGGTGTACCGAGACGGAGAAACCGAGCCGGGCATACATCCCTGAGCTGTAGGTTTCGACGGGGCTGTCGATGAATTCGTCGAGCTCCGCAAAGGTGATGATTTCCTCGACGATGGCCTGGGTCTCTTTGCGGGAGAGGCCGATGAGCGCCGCCGCGTTGAAAATGTTGTCACGCCCGCTGAGTTTTGGGTTGAAGCCCGCGCCCAACGCGATGAGGGCCTGGATGCGGCCCTCGAGGATGATCTTGCCGGAATCCAGTTTGATCAGGCCGTTCAGCATCTTGAGCGTAGTCGTCTTGCCGCTGCCGTTGCGGCCAATGATGCCGAGGGATTCCCCCTCATTGAGGGCGAACGAGAGGTCATTTACGGCGTAGAATTCGTCCTCGCGGAGACGCAGATCCGGAGGGCGTCCGATGGCTTCGCGGGCGAGGTCGCGCAGGCCATAGCTTCGGTGGGCGTTGGCATTGCGCGAGAATTTCTTATAGAGATTTTCAACAACGATGACTGGTTTCATGGGCGCAGTACCAGATTCCAAAGCAATGGCGGGTGGGATCATAACACAGCCGGAGCCAACATGGGGCAAGGGACGCGATGGACTGAATGGATGGCATGAGCCGGCACAATACTGTCAGCCTCTGTGCCGTTGCGAGCGTTAACCTTGTGCCTTTGAAGAAGGTCAGGGTGTTTTCCTAGGATCATGAGATGTTGGCGCACGCCTTCTTAAGGAACCTCACTCGTCGCATGAAACTCGGGCTTCCATCCATCTGTTGCTGCGGCCTGATCTGTATACCGGCGCTCCTCGGCGGGGGATGCGGCGGCGCGGAGGAAGCAGGTGCGGCACGGCCGGCGCCGGGGCACATGGTCATTCTGGCGGTGACGCCGGTGCAGACAGAGCAGCGCGCCGAAGAGACGAACCTTCTACCTAATGGCGAATTCGAGCAATGGGTCGCGGCGGCGCCGGCGCCGGATCAGTTTGCCGCGCCGGACGCTTCTTTCTCCAGCTTGACACGGCGCGGCGGCGCGGCGGGATACGCCGCCGAACAGACGTGGGCAATACCCGATGTGGAAGCGCCGCTGGGGGCGCTGTTTCGCGCCGAGACGCCGGACATGGCGCCCCAGACGGACTATCTGCTGGAGGTCGTGGCCGTGACGGTGGCGGGATCGAGCGCCAACTTGAGCCTGTATGAGCGCGGCCCGGCCGGGGCCATGACGGAACTGGCGGCAGATTTTATGATGCTGATGCCTGGCGACGAACAGATACGCTACTACGCAAAGCCATTCACCACGGCCACGGGCGGGACGCTGATAATCGCGGCGCACGCCAACACGCTGACACGAGCGGGCGCGCAGGTGCGCTGGTATGCCTGGAAGCTGACCAAGGGCAAGACATGAGGACATTATTCAGATTACCGCGACGTGCGCGGGGTGCGGTTCTGGTTGCCGCGCTCGCATTCTTTCCGGCGGCGATTCCGGCGCAGGAAACAGCACCGGCGCCCGGCGCGGCGGAGACCTTTGAGGACATCTCATTCGTTTGGTGTCCCGCGGGCACATTCCTGCAGGGCGGCGAGTTGACGCCGCAGGAAACGGTCACTTTGGTGCGCGGCCGGGAGGAATGGTATGCGGACGAGCACCCCGCGCACGAAGTGACGTTGGGCGAGGGGTTCTGGATCAGCCGGATGGAGATCACGCGGGCGCAATGGTCCAAGGTCATGGGCAGCCGTCCCTGGGGCGGGGAGGCCGACGCGGACCAAACACAGGATTTGGTCTTGCCGGCGACGCACGTATCCTGGAAGGACGCGAACCTGTTTGTGGCCGCCTTGAACAAGCTGGGCCGGGGTACGTTCAGTCTGCCCACGGAAGCGCAGTGGGAATACGCCTGCCGCGCGGGCACCACGACGCCGTATTTCTTTGGCCAGGACGCGGCGGCCATGGGCGACTTTGCGTGGTACCGGGAGAACACGCAGGCGGTCAAGGAAATGTGGCCGCACCAGGTCGCTTCCAAGCAGGCGAACGCCTGGGGCATCTACGATCTGCTCGGGAATGTGGAGGAATGGTGTCTCGATTTCTATGCGCCCTATGCGGGCGCAGCCGGGACCGACCCCGCCGGTCCGGAACGGGGTGATTATGCGGTGGTGCGGGGCGGTGCTTACCACACGTTTCCCGCCTATTTGCGTTCGGCGAGCCGGAGCAGCCTGCGAACGGACGTGGCTCGCGAGTATACGGGGTTCCGCATCGTTCGCCGGCGGTCCTGAGAACAAGAGGGCGGGGCTGGGGAAGTCGCGCGCTCGGCGAGCGCTCGACTACTCAGTTGGGACTGGCTCAAGTCGCGCGCTCGGCGAGCGCTCGACTACTCAGGATGCGCGCGGCGGAAGCCTCAGGATCGTCGAGACCGGAGACTTCGATGTCCGCATGGACGCGCGACTGTTCGACGTAGCGGCTGTGCATGGGTTCCACGTCCCGCTCGTACTGCGCCAGTACCTTGTTGAGTTCGCGCCCCCGTTCCGCCGTGTCGCGCTGAATGCGCCGCGACAGGCGCAGGTTCGGCGGGCAATGTACATATACCTTCAGCGCCAGCAACGCGCGCAGCCGCGCGTTCACCAGCACGTGGAGGCCCTCAAGAACGATCAGAGGGCGTGCCTCAATACGCTGCACCGACCGGCAGCGCGTGTGTTCGCTGAAATCGTAGACGGGGGCGTCGACCGCTTCGCCGGCGCGCAAGCGCGTCAACTGCTCCGCAAGCAGCTCTATTTCGAGGGCATCCGGGTGATCGTAATTCGTTTGTTCACGTTGCGCCAGGCTCAGGTGTCCCTGGTCACGGTAATACCAGTCGCACTCAATGAGGGAAACCCCGCCGGGCCGCAACGCGGCAATCGCCTGCGCCAGCGTGCTCTTACCCGCACCCGTCCCCCCGCCGATCCCAATAATCGCCCCGCTCCAAGTCCGGTTTTCTGACTCCATCTTTCCTCCCTCATCCATAATCCGGCATAGCCGGAACCAAATAATCTTCCTTCCCGTAGCGTCCGGTCTCTCTGTGCCGGAGACGACGACGCAGCACCAACTCCCCGCAAAGCCGGGATGTCATGGCAATCTGGGCGCTCGCCGCGACCCCGTGTCCGGCATCGAGGCCGGACGCTACAGGGGCGCAAGAATCTCTGGCGCCGGGGATTCCAGGGGGCCGCTCAGGTGTTGGGAGTGGGTTTTTCTTCTGTCTCGGGCAGATCTGCTAAGATTTCCGGTATGAACCTCCCCAATCAACTCACGATTGCGCGGTGTGGCATGACGGTGGTCTTCGTGGCCTTCATGTCGTTTGAGAATTTCTATTGCTATTTCCTGGCCTACCTGGTGTTCATCGGCGCCGCCGTGACGGACTATTATGACGGAAAAATCGCGCGCCGTGACGGACTATTATGACGGAAAAATCGCACGCGAGCGGGGACTGGTGACGAATTTTGGAAAGCTGCTCGATCCGGTGGCCGACAAGGTGCTCATCACGTCCGCCTTCATCATGATGATGAAAGTGCCGGAACTGATGATCCCGGGCTGGACCATCGTTGTAATTCTCGCGCGCGAATTCCTGGTGACGGGCGCGCGGGCGCTGGCCGCCGCGGAGGGAGAAGTCATCGCCGCGAATGTATCGGGAAAGACGAAGACAGTGTTCCAATTGGTGTACGTGTTCACCTTCCTCTTTTTTGCCATGGCGTTTCGCTTCCTGGATCTCTTCCCGCGGATCTGGGACTATGCTCCAGGCGGCCGTGAATCTTATGTGACTGTCATTGGATATATGTCCTTGGTAGCGATGGTGCTGGTTGCCCTGTACACGGTCTACTCCGGCATCCACTTCGCCCAAGTCAACTGGAAGACGCTGAAACTTGACAACCTCTCCTGAAAGCTCGCTGGACATGCACCCGCACGAACGTGAGGAACCCCGACCTCCGTCTTCCCCCGGAGATAATGGCGGGAAGGCCCGCCCAGCCCCCGACGCGCCGCATGACGAAGTGCACCTGGGGGTAGACTTGAACATGAGCACTTCGCCGTCCCGTGCCATAGTCGATCTCCAGGCCTACCGCCACAACATTGAGGTGGTCCGCCGGTATATCGGCGAGAACACCGGAATCATCGCGGTCGTCAAGGCCAATGGCTACGGCCATGGACTGCTTCAAATCGCGGAACAGGCGGTGCGCGCCAAGGTGGGCATGCTCGGCGTGGCCACCGTGGAAGAAGGGATCCGGCTGCGGGAGGCGGGCATCGAAGCGCCGGTACTGGTGCTCTTCCAGCCGGATCCGGACGCGCTCGCGGCGATCATTGAGCACCGCCTGACCCTGATGCTGGCCGACGTGGCCACGGCGGAGTTGCTCGGCGAAATGGCGCACCGCGTGAACCGGGTGGTGCGCGTTCACTGCCAGGTGGACTCCGGCATGGGCCGCCAGGGCTTCGCGCTGGAAACGGCCGCCCAGGACATTCAGTACCTCACCCGCATTTCACACATCGATATCGAGGGAATCGCGACGCATTTTCCGACGGCCGAGAAGCCGGAAGATCAGTTCACCTACAACCAAATCAAATCGTTCAAGCAACTCCTGAAACAGTTGGACAAACAGGGAATCCCCTACGAGATGTCGCACGCGGCCAACAGCGCCGCGGTCGTCAACTACCACGGCAGCGCCTTCGACCTTGTTCGCCCCGGCCTGATGACCTATGGCGTCTGGCCTTCCACCGCAGTGCCCTTACAGAACCCGCTTCAGCCTGTAGTGCGCTGGGAAACACGCGTGACGCAGGTGCGCCACCTGGAACCGGGATCCAGCGTGGGTTATGGCCGCACCTACACGACAGCAGCGCGCATGCGCGCCGCCATCCTGCCGGTGGGCTACGCGGACGGCTATAAACACAGCCTGAGCAACAAAGCGGACGTGTTGATTCGCGGCAAGCGCTGCCCCGTGCGCGGCAGTGTGTGCATGGACCAAATCGTGGTAGACGTCAGCGAAATTCATGATGTGCACGCAGGGGACGTTGCCACGCTGATCGGCAGCGACGGCGCCGAATCTATCACCCCGGAGGAACTCGCGCGCCATGCCAATACCATCCCCTACGAAATCCTCACCGGCATCGGCACACGTGTTCCCCGCGAATATATTAATGCGAATTGAAATGATGATCTGGCCCGAATGCACTACTACATCGATGGCTACAACGTAATCCACAAGTCCTCTTTGCTGCGGCCGCTGGCCCAGCAGGATTTTGAGACGGCGCGTGAGTCGCTCATTGATAAAGTGGCCCAGCTCTGCGCGGCTGCCCAACAAGAGTGCACGATAGTCTTCGACGGGCAAGCCGCCTACCATCCGGAACTCGCGCCGCACCAGCGCGCGGTGCACAACCTCCACATCTACTATTCTCCCAAGACCATTTCCGCCGATGCGGTAATCGAGCGGTGGGTGTACAAGGCGAAGAACCGGCTTGAGGTCTGTGTGGTCAGCAACGACCAGGGCCTGCGCGCGCTCTGCCGCAATATGGGCGCCCTGACCATGGAGGCCGACCACTTCCTGGCCACCGTCCGCGAGATCCAGCACGACATCAGCAAAACCATCGAGCGCACCCGCCAACCCGCGCCGCCTTCCCTCGAAGAAAGCCTCGACCCGGAGAGTCTTGAACGTCTTCGGCGCCTACGCGACCACTTGTAGGAGGGTATAGGGAATAGGGACAACAGGGACCAGGGATTCGTCCATCCAGTCTATCTTGTCCATTTTTTCATGGATTCCCCCATTTTGCTGCCCGCCTGGCCGGTGTACGATAAAGGCGTGCGGGCGCGATCGGGAGCGGAATACATGCTGCATTTTCTGCGCAAGCGGCGCGTGCAACGGTTCTTCAGCCGCGGGGAATGGATGCGGCGTTTGTTCTTTCTGGGTTATGCCGAGGACACCCAGGAAGGTGACGGCCTCATCCTGATCCAGATCGACGGCTTGGCGCGCGGGCAATTGGAACGTGCATTGAAGCGGCGCAAGATGCCTTTTCTACGGCGTTTACTGCGCCGGCACAAGTATCGCCTGCACTCCCATTACAGCGGGCTTCCTTCCTCCACGCCGGCGGTCCAGGGCGAACTCTTCTATGGGCGCCGCTGCGCCGTGCCGGCGTGGGATTTCTATCGCAATGATACCGGTGCCTATCGCAGCATGTTTGACCAGGCGGCGGCGCAAGAAGTGGAAACGATGCTGCGCGAGCAGGGAGAGGGGCTGCTCGAGGGGGGCAGCGCCTATTGCGATATCTATAGCGGCGGCGCCAAGACGCCCAACTTCTGTGCCGCCTGCCTGGGCTGGAACTACATGCTGCGCATCAACCCGGTGGGCATTGCTCTCGGCCTGGTACTGCACGCTTACGTTGCCGTGCGGCTCGTGGCCCGGTTGCTGCTCGAGCTGGTGCTGGCGGTGCGCGATCTTTTTGCTGGGGTGAAGCCCGGAGAATTCTGGACGGAGGTGCGCTTCATCCCGGGTCGGACCTTTATGAGCATCGTCATGCGCGATCTCACTGCGCTGGGCGTCAAGATGGACGCGGCCCGCGGCGTCCGCGTGATTCATGTGAACTTCCTGGGGTATGACGACCTGGCGCACCGGCGCGGTCCCGGCTCGTTGTACGCGCACTGGACACTCAAAGGCATTGACTACTGCATCAGCCGCATTTACCGCATGGCCGTGATTTCGTCCCGGCGGCGCTACCGCATCTGGATCTACTCCGACCATGGTCAGGAGAAAGTAGTACCCTACCTGCGCTACGCCGGCAAGCCCATTGCGGAAGCGGTGGCCGACGTGCTGAGGAAGCAGGGAGTGAATCTTGAACGGCTGCGGGCCGCGGAACAACGCCGGCACACGGAACGCGGCCGTTGGCTGCGCCACGATGGGGAAGCAGCGCGCAAGCGCGCGGCCCAGGCGGAGGAGGAGACGCAGGACGCGAAGAAGGAGCCGAAAATCACCAACAAAGGGCCGGTGTCGCATGTGTACCTTTTCGCGGAACTGCCGGCCGCGCTGCAGGAGCGTGTCGCACGGGCCTTGGTCCTGGAAGCCCGAATTCCCATGGTGTTGGTGCGCGCAGGGGACGCGGCGGTCCTGCATACGGCAGCAGGCCTCTTTCAACTTCCTGAAGACACCGCAAAGGTCTTCGGAAATGAGCATCCTTTCGTGCAGGCGATCGGGCAGGATCTGGTGCGCCTGGCGCATCATCGCCACGCGGGCAATTTCGTGCTCCTGGGGTGGCAACAGAAAGGTCCCTACGTTTCGTTCGCCTTCGAGAACGGTTCGCATGCGGGGCCAGGGCCGCGTGAGACGCACGGGTTCGCGCTGCTGCCGGAAGACAGCCACCTGCCGGAGTTGGAGAAGGGCTATCTGCGGCCGGAAGACCTTTTTCATGCGGCGCAACGGGTGCTGGGACGTGCCGAGGCAGCAACGCCGCCCGCCCCAGCGCCGGCCACGGCGGACCGATGAAGTTCACAGCGCTCACCTATAACGTACACAGTTGCATCGGCCTGGACGGCCAGTGCGCGCCTGGGCGCATCGCCGAAGTGATCGCGAGCTGTGACGCGGACATCGTGGCGTTGCAGGAAATCGACGTGGGACGGCGCCGCTCCGGGCAGGTCAACCAGCATGCCGTGATTGCGGAGCTGGTGCAGATGAAGAGTTCGTTCTACGCGGCGCTCCGCTACGAAGACGAGGAATATGGCGGCGCGCTGCTGAGCCGGCTGCCGTTCGAATTGGTGAAGACTGGAGCACTGCCGGGGCATGATCGGCTCGAACCACGTGGGGCGTTGTGGGCACGCGTGGAGGTACACGGATTCATGGTCAACGTGCTCACCACGCACTTGGGGCTGCGGCCCTTCGAGCGCAATGCGCAGGTGCACGACCTGCTGGGGAGCCAGTGGATGGCGGATCTGGCGTTCACGCCGCCCGCCATAGTCTGCGGCGATTTTAATTTCACGCCGCTTTCGCCGCTGCACCGGCGCATTGCCCGCAAACTGCGCAGCGTGCGCCAAGCGGTACGCCGCCCCTTCAGTTACGGGACCTTCATGGGCGTACTCGCGCTCGATCACATTTTTGTGAGCAGCGACCTCAAGGTGAATGGCGTCCATGTGCCGCGCACACCAGCGGCCCAAGTGGCCTCGGACCACCGCCCACTCGTGGCGCGACTCGAGATCATGTGCTGAGACATGGCCCCGGTAGTCGCGTGCTCGCCGAGCGCGCGACTTGATTCAGCCTCACGCCTCGCAAGGGGCGCGCATAGTCAGTTGCGCGCTCGGCGAGCGCGCAACTACTGAAAAGTCGCTTCAAACGCGGCGGAGGTCCGCGATGACCTGACCGAACGGGAAGAGCCGATTGAATTCCTGCTGGCTGACGATGATTTCAACCACTCTGGAAGTATCGCCGAGGTGGGGAAGGTCTGCCGCAGCCACGAAAGCATTCGCGTAGCGACGATTGGCGTTGTGCTTCTTGGCGGCGTTGGATATATGCCGCCCACGGCCCGAGCGCCTGAATATTGTGACCGGCCCACCCTCCCCCTCGCCTTCTCCCTCACCTTCGCCTTCACCCTCTCCGCCTGGTGGAAAAACAAAGAAGAGCGGACACCCCGACATGGTTGCGAGAGTGGCAGAACTGGCCGCTCCCAAGAAGAACCTGCGCGAACACTTTTTCATCGACAGACCTCGCCACCTTCCCCGAAAGTAGTATCTTCACCACGCTCTACGCCCAAGGCGGATACAGCCTTAAAAGGGCGGAGGGGCCCTGGCGCCCCTGTCGGTTCGTCAAAGTATTAGACGGCCCGTTCCTCGAGGCGGACAATCACCAGGTTCGACGAGTTTTCGCTGTTCTGAGCAGTCGTTTAAAGCCTCGTCTTATGTCTCATCGGAATTATCGTCTCAGCATGAAGCTGATCGCCTCTACCGCATCCTCCACGATATCACTGATTCGGAATTCTGTCAATGACTTTGGCGAACTTTTTATCCCCGGGTCCTCGTGTTATTCTTCGCGTGGGGGTTTGTGCATTCAGTTCGGGGAGGTTCAAGGCATGTTATTTGCACTCGGTGTTGCAGTGGGCGCGCTAACGATGCAGACGTGGGACGGGCGCGAGATCACCATGTCGAACTACGACTCGCGCAATGGGACCGTGATCGTCTTCTTCTCCAGCCGTTGCCCGGACACGCAGCGCGCCATCGGCGAACTGCTGGAGATCCACGAACGGTTCCGGCGGCGGGAAGTGCTGTTTGTGGGCCTTTCCGCGAATGATGCGGAGACGGCGGAGGAAATGAAGGCATTCTCCCAAAGCCGGCACGTTAATTTTCCGGTGTACCGGGACAAAGGCGGCGTAATTGCGGGCCGCTTTGGCGCGAAAGTGACACTCGAGGCGTTCTTGTTGGATGCGAAGGGCGTGCTGGTGTACCGCGGCGGCTTCCACACTCCGGAAGAGACCGGAAACATGGCCACGGCCATCCAGCAGCTGCTGGCGGGTGTGCCCGTGGAGGAAGACACCGTGTCCACACAAGGGACACCGCTGGCGGAAGCAGGCGCACCCGGTCCCTCCAGCGATCCGATTGGGCCGCTGGCGTTTGCTTCGGAAGTGGTCTTCGAGAAAGTACCGTGGGCCGCGGATCACCATTGCTCGACGCTGGCGGAAGCGCCCAATGGCGACTTGCTCTGCGTATGGTTCGGCGGCAGTTTCGAGTGCGCCGACGACCAGGTGCTCTATATAGCACGCCGAAAAGCGCGAGAGCGCATGTGGAGCACGCCCGAAGTGTTGACACGCGGCGAATTCCTGCGGCCGCCGGGCAATGCGGTCATCTTTCGCGTCAACCCTGCACGGCTGATGGTTTATTACGACCGGATGGAGGAGGAGCGCCCAATCCGCAACGGGCGTTGGCGCGCGGGCCAGCTTAAGCGCATGTATTCTGAGGACAGTGGTCTCACGTGGAGCAAGGAGGAGGAGGTGCACCTCGAAGTGGGCGGCATCCGCAACGCGCCGTTTACGCTCCGTTCTGGCGTGCTGATGGTGCCCATGAGCAACCCGCCTTCGTTTCTAGCGACGCGCGACGGCGGCGCCACCTGGGAACGGACTGGGGCCATGGACGCCGGCGGTCAACCCACGGCCATCGAACGCAGCGATGGCTCGCTCCTGTGCTACCTGCGCGCCGCACCATACATCCTGCAGAGCGAGTCGCAGGACGGTGGCAAGACGTGGAGTCCCACCAAGCCGAGCACGCTGCCCTGCCCCGGCGCGGGCATGGCGATGTGCCGCCTTCAAAACGGCCACCTCGTGCTCGTCTACAACTCAAACCCGCTGCAGCGCACGCCACTGTCCGTCGCGCTCTCAACAGACGATGGGGCCACCTGGAGCGGCCCTGTCCACCTCGAGTCAAACCCCGGTGAGTACGCCTATCCGTGCGTCATCGAAACTTCGGATGGCCGCATTCACGCCAGCTACACTTTCCTGCGGCTGGTCATCAAGCATGCCGAATTCGACGAGCGATGGATACAGTTGTTGGGCCGCTCAAACTGAATCCAGACGGATTGGCTTGCCTTCCTCGGCGGAATTGTCCGCCGCGATGCATAGCGCCATGGTTTTCGCGGCGTCGTCCAGATCGGGAAACGGACTTTTGTCCTCGAGTATGCAGTCGAGGAAGTGCGTGACTTCGCCCTGGAAGGGATGGTGTGTGACGTCGCCGCTGTCGGGAAGAATGCAGGGGAGTCTGAGGAAGCCGTTCTGGCCGGGGAAGAGTTTGGGCGCGTAAAGCTGATCGTTGCGGAGCGAGCCTGCCGTGCCATAGATGCCGATGTTGAACACGTAGGGCATGCGCGCATCGAAGCAGCTTGTGGTGCGGCCGACCTTGCCGTCGGCGAACTTGATCACGGCGGTCGTCGTGCCGGGGTATTCGTTCGGGTTCTCGGTCTGCACGCCATAGGCGGCGACTTCGACCGCCTCGCTGCGCGCGAACCAGCGCAAGGCATCCACCGCGTGGCAGCCGGCGGCCAGCATCGAGGTGCCGCCCTGCTGCTTCGTCCCCAGCCAGTGGCCGGGGTCGCACCAGATGCGGTGGAAATAGTCCACCTCGACCATGAAGATATTGCCGAATGCGCCTTGCTCGATGAGATGGTCGATCGTTTGCAGCAGCGGGTTCCAATGCAGCACGAAGCTGACCACGGTCTTCACGCCTGCTCGCTGGACGGCCTCCTGTTGCCGCCGGACTTCGCCCATTGTGAGCGCCACGGGCTTCTCAATAATGACGTGTTTCCCCGCATTCGCCGCGGCGACCACATAGGCCGTGTGTTGGTCGTGCGGCGTGCAGACCACGACCACATCGACGTCGGTGCGCTTGAGCATTTCCGCCGCATCGGAGGTGATCAGACACTCCAGGCCGTGCTTCTTCTGGTATTCGCGTGGGCGTTCGAGACTGCGGCTGACCAGCGCGCGGACCTCCGAGCGCGGGTCCTGCTGAAACGCCTTAATGTACTCTTCCGCCACCCACCCGCAACCGATAATGCCGACACCCAGCTTGCCCATGTCACGATCTCCATGTATTTGTTGGGAGGGCGAGCGTACCCGCGAGCCGGTGGACTGGGGAGAATGGCTCCAACTCGCCTTTCCGGTATGTTTCCACTTTACAGACTGCGCTCATGCACTGCACGGATGAGCGCCAGTACATTTTCTGCGGGTGTTTCCGGCGCGAGCGTGCAGCCCGAACTCAACACGAAACGGCCCCGGCCCGCGGACGCGGCGGTGTCCAGTGCCTTGTGGCACGCGCCCGACACGTCATCAACGCCGCCATAGCAAAGGACATCCACGGGATCGATGTTCCCCCACAGCGCCAGGTCTGGCGGGACCAGGCGGCAGGCCCCCTCGAGATCAAGCAGGTGGTCCACTTCCAGCACACCGGCGCCGGAGTGGATCATGCCGGGAAGTATGGCCGTGGTATCGCCGCAATTATGGAGCGAGAGGAAGCAGTCTGTACGCGTGCGCAGCGCGTGAAAAACCTGTTGCTCGTAGGGCAGCCCAAAGCGGGCATAGAGATCCGCGCCCAGCATGATCACCGGCGAGTCGCCCGTGCTGAGCATGTCCGGGCCGCAGGCAGCCATCGCCTCGGCGTAGGCGGTGGTGTAGGCGGTGCAGCGATCCAGGAGCGCCGTCAGGAACTCGGGCGCGGTCAGCGTGGCCGCCATGACCTTCTCGACGCCGCCCACCGCGCAGGCAAGCGAGAATGGCGACTGATCGAAGCACCCTACAACGAATGTTTCCTCTCCCAGCTTCCTGCACACTTCGCGCAACGCGGCCAGCATCAGCGGCTGGCGGCCCTGCCTCAGCGGATCGGGCGGTGGCAGACGTTCGAGATCCGCCAGCGTGGTGATAGCCGGCGCGCCCGTGCCGCAAAGGTGCGTGTCGCCCGCGGTAAACGCTACCGGAGCGCCCATGGCCTCCGCCGTGACCCAGGTGTCACTCGAAACCCAAACGGCGTCAGGCCGGAAGGTCTCCCAATACGCGATGATGGCCTCCGCGAGCTTGTGGGGATCCAGCGTGTATTCGCGCAGCGAAATCCCCGCCTGACGCGCACAGAAATGCACCGCGAGCGGACCGGCGGCGTAACGGTCCGTCTTTTCCCCCCGCAGTACCGCCTGCACCAATGCACGCGCTTTCATATTCGACCCCCTTACAAAATGCCATGCCCAGCCCGTCTTAGGGTAGGGCATGCTCCCTCACCAAGTCTTCTTAAACGGGTCTCCCACCTTTGCACGCGACTCTGTTGTTTCCTTGCGCCATTTCGTGTCCGCGCGTTCGTTGAATACGCGCGTGGTCAGGCAGCTTGCGTGCTGGGCGATGGCCTCGAAAATGCGGTGCGCAATCAAGAGGTTGCCCACCTGGTTAGCGTGCACGCCGTCCGGGTCAATCACCCAGTCCGCGCCGCCTTCACTCGCCCAGACGTCCGCCATCACGCAGTCAAACTCGGCGGCCAGGCTCCGGATGCAGTCGTTGTATTGCAGTGTGAGTTCGATGCTGCCCTTGTCATAGGGCGGATAGCTCTTCCACCCGGTCATGTAGTAGATGGTGGTCAGCACGATCATTGGATTGCACGCGGCTTTCACGTCCTTGATGATCGTCGCCATGTCCGCGCGGAAGTCATCGAGGGGCATGCCCGCGCGCATGTCGTTGAGGCCGTAACAGAGCAGGAAGAGGTCCGGCTGCTGCGCAATCACGTCGTCCTTGTATCGTTCCAGCGCGCTAGGCTTGCGCGAATCGGCGTAGCCGGGACTCCGCGGCGAAATCGCATTCGCGCCAATCCCCTTATTGATGTATTCGATCGGCGCGCCCTGGCACACGCCAATCAGGTCCGCCACAATGTCCGCATAGCGCTGCGTCTTCTCCGCCAGCCACGGCCCGCCCTCGACCGTGCTCTCGCCCATAATGACCATCTTCTTGAAGGGCTCCTTGTGGTAGTCCTTCGGTTTAACGAAATCAGGCGAGGCAGGTTCCTGTGCCGCCGCGGCAAGAACAAGACCGCTCAAGACTGCGAACAAGTGCATGATGGTTTTCCCCCGATAAGTGAAGTGACTTGAACCCTTATACCTCTTTCTTGAGACGTTTCGGCGGCCGGGTGACCAGCTTGTCCCCATACCGTTTCTGTTTTTCCATCAGCCATCTTCCCAGAGCATGAATATCCCCCCCTGCTTCCCTCAAGATCTCTTCACGTATCTGGTGGATCTCTTCGACCACCGGATCTTTCCAGATGGTTTTCTTAGGCATACATCAACTCCTCTGGCGTGCAGATCGTGGGCGTACTCAGGCCAAGCGCCCCATTTACAATGGGTAGTGCCCGAATCACGGAGCCACGCGTGAAATGCCTGCAATTCCACGTGACAAAATAGTCCATTCCGTTCAGGACAGCTACTGCTAAATGTACGGCGTCTGCACTTGCTTTTGCCGGAAGAGGTATTCTTTTCAGATAAACCGGACCGAGTTCGATTGCATCCTGTGTCACTTTCAGGATATCAAATTCCGACACGGCAGCCAATCTAAGTCTTGCAGCGTCTGGATCGCCTTTTGCAATCTCGTCGATCACCAAGTCTGACACGTGAACGGCATACCGTGGTAAAGATTCATTCCAAAACTAGCGCGTCAGTTGTTAATGGCTGAGTGCAGACACATCTGGGGAAAACCGGGCGACATACTAGCTCGGCAAGGAGGATTCCAAATAGAGGGATGGTCTGATCTGCTCACAGGGTTGTACCTCCTCGCGTTGCGTCCGTAGTCCAAACTGCATCTCGGGGACGAACACCTTTCCCAGGTTGCCCATGGACGGGCGTCATTTCCCCTGAAAAACCTCGCACGCTTGCAGCGTCACCGGCCCGATCAAGCCCGAAGGTTGCAGCGGCGCGTCTTTTTTCCAGAGGCGCCAGGTGGTGAAGGTGGAGCGGCCGGTGGGGCTGGGCTGGTTGTCGAGCAGCCATTGCGGCCATTGCTTCAGGGTGCCCTCGGGATTGCGCTCGCTGTCCTCGGGCAATTGCTCGTCGCCAATCAA
>JACPGD010000025.1 GCA_016182645.1 Candidatus Hydrogenedentota bacterium
GCCTTCGTCGCCAGGTGCGCATAGTAGAAATGTGATGCATCCTGGTAGCCAAAGAAGAAACACAAATCGCGGTGGCCGTATTCGCGGCCTGTTTGTTTCACTTGGAAATCGGCCACAAAATCCGTCACATCAAGGTCTTTCACCCGTGCAATGTTCAGCGGCGAACGCACCGGAGGCGTATAGTCGCTCGATCCTGTCAACGCCAGCGACGCGTCTCCTTCATCTTCAACTACCCGCCATACCTTCTCATCCGTCATCTCCCAGTGACTGCTGCCTTTCTCAAAATCCTCTTCAAAGGCCATCGGCAACTCCCCCTTCGCGCCCTTGTCCTCGGCAACGGCGGAGCAGCACAGGCTCAGTGTCCAGATTGCAAAACAAGCATGAAGTACCCGCATTATTTCACTCCCCTCAGCGCAACGCGCGTTCTGGGTGTCCATTGTGTCCATCGCGTCCACCTGTGTCCATTGTGTCTATGGTGTCCACTGACGAGATGATATTCTACGCACCCGAGGGGCAACAACGGCAGCCGGGGGCGGCCATCCGTCGAAGAATGAACTTTTCGCGCTCCCGGCGCATCTGTAGAAGTGATGGACGAAGCACGGCACAAACTGGCGGAGCAACTGCTCCTGATCCGATGCCAGGCGGGGGATGAATTCGCGTTCACCCGTCTCGTGAGCACCTTTGACAGCCGCCTCCGCTACTTTGTACGGCGCATTATTGATTCGCCCTCGGAAGCAGACGACCTCATGCAAAACATCTGGCTGACAGTCTGGCGGCAATTGCCCAAGCTCCGGCGGCTGGAGTCGTTCCGGCCCTGGCTCTATCGCATTGCCCGCAACGCCGCCCTTCAGACCCTCCGCGGACGACGGCAGGAACTGCCTCTGGAACCGGATGTACCGCTGACCGCACAGCCGGAGGCAGAGCTTGACGTGCTCAGCGCCCAAGCCATTCATGCGGCGCTGGACAAGATTAGCGTCCTCCACAAAGAAGTTCTGGTCCTGCGCTTTCTGGAGGACATGAGCTATGAGGCAATTGCCGAAGTAGTCGGCTGCACTGTGGGTACCGTGCGCTCCAGGATCTATTACGGAAAAGAAGCCCTTAGGCGCGAAATGGAGACTGCAACATGAGTGAAGAAAAGAAACTGGGCGAGGAACTGCTTCGGCTGAACGGCCTCTCTGAGGGCGCAATGATCGCCGAGGAAAGGCGAAAACTGGACGAAGTGTTGCAACGAGAACGCAAGCTAAACCGGTTGTTAATGCGCGTTTCAGTTGGTGCGCTGATTACGGGTATTGCCGCGTTCGCGCTATCGGCAGTGTTGTGGGGAGCGCCCGAATATCAGGCCATTCTGAATTTGTTCGTGATTGGCTGCATCTGCGTGTGGATTGGTGCCTTCTTGCTGGCCATCCTTCGCGAGCGGTCCATTAACAACACCGAACTGAAGATCCGCCTTGCCAACATTGAAATGCTGCTGCGGACCGAGAAAAAAGAATGATCGCTTCCGCGACAAGCCGACATGGTGTAGTCGGAACCTAAGCTGGGGGAAACGAAATGATTGCCACGAAACAGACCCACGCCGGGTTGATGCAACAGCCCCGTCCGATCGGTCCGATCCGTCCGATGGGCTTTACCCTGGTGGAACTCCTCGTCGTCATGGCCATCATCGCGATTCTGATGGCCATGCTTTTGCCCGCGCTGTCGCGCGCCCGGGAATCCGCTCGAAAGACAACGTGCGCCAGCAACTTGCGGCAAATGGGCGCTATTTTCCAAATGTTCGCCCAGGAGCACGAGGGCATCTGGCCGCGGCGTCATGCGCCGTATTGGCAAAACTACAGTCCGACGCTCAATTGCTGGAGCAGCTTTGATGGCGCATTGTTGTACCCCGAATACCTCAGCGACGTGGACATCGTGCTTTGTCCGTCGGATAGCGAGTGGTTCCTGCAGGTGGATAACAGACTCCAGCGCCCCGTGGGCGTGGGCTGGGACAATGACGAAATGCCTAACCCGGTGAAGGGGAAGACGACATACCCCTCCATCCCGGATTACTCGTACGTGTACTGGGGGTACCTGGTCGATCCCGCCTGGGTGCTTCATCCGGAAGATGTCAATGCAGTGGCTGCCCGCCTGGACGGGCCTGGCGCCCCGCAGGTCAACATCACCACGCGTTGGGATGACTTGGATTGCACGCTCCCGTCCACGGGCGAGACGGTCACGCTCTACCTGCTCCGCGACGGCATCGAGCGCTTCTTGATTACGGACATCAACAACGCGGCGGCCACCGCCCTGGGGGCATCGGGCATACCGGTCATGTGGGACACCGTACGCACCGCTGGGAGCAACCCCGTACCTTACAACTGCAACCACCTGCCGCTGGCGTGCAATGTGTTATTCATGGACGGCCACGTGGAATGGGCTAAATACCCGCAGCCGGGCGCTTCGCCCTTCTGGATGTTGAGCGAAGTGGCGCAATCCTGCAGCAACTACAACTTTCCCTGATCACACTCGCCCTCACGAATAATGCAAGGAAAAACCGGTCTGATCGGGGCCTATCCGTCTGGTCGATCCAAAATCAAGGTCCTGTGAAGATTTGCCCGAGAGCACTCGGGCGATTGACATTCAATTTATTGCCCGAACAGAATGACGCACAACTTCAAAGGAGGCGTCATGAAGAACTCTTCCAAGTTCCTCTGGGCACTCACCATTGCCGCCAGCATTGTGGCGCCGATCGTGCTCATCTTCGCTTTCGCTTCCTCGGACTTCCTGCCACCCGGCGAACAGCCGCCCACGCTGTCAATCTCTCGTCCGTATTCTGAGCCAGGAAGCACCAGCCGTTCTCCAGAACAAGGGGCGCCAGCCGCAGGCGCGGAAGCGAGTTTGGCGCAGCCGGAGGGGCCTGTAGACCCGAATGAGGCCGCCTCGCAACAGGTTGACGCCAGGGAGAAGGAGACGGAGGAACTGCGCGCGCTGACTGCGCAAATCCTCGAAGGGGAACTGCCGCCGTCGCGTTTCATTCAACTCTTGCAGCAACCAGACGCGATGTCGCGAACCTTGGCGATAGAAGCGCTGGGCTGGGTGTCAACTCTCAAGCAGGGCGGCTATCCGAAGCTCCTGCGGCTGTGGCGTTCGTTCACTCCGGCGGAGCTCGAGACGGTGCTTACGGCCGCGGCGGAAGCCCTCGAGTATGAGGTTGCGAACCATGCGAGCAACACGGTAAGTAATACCCCCCACCTCGTGGGGACCATGGGAGAGCGGGCGCTTCCGCTGTTACCGCATTTAGTCTGGGCCTCGAGGAACCATCCTTCTCCAGATATGCGGACCTGGTGTATGAACAGTGCTTGGTTTCTGGATCCTGCCTGTGCGGGGGTCGTCCTTCCACCGCGCCTGATGGATGCATCAGGAAGTGTGCGTCTCCAGGCGCTTCAGGCAACGGCCATCACTTCGCTGGGACGAGTCATCGGGTTCGGATTCCCCACCGAGGATGAAGTCCTCGCGCATCTATCCCCGTGAGGATTCAGGCGGCCACTTGGCGCCGTAAGAGCTCCGTGGCTAATTATCCAGCACGCGTCGGATTTCGGACGCGAGCACCTGCATCCTAAAGGGCTTTTGCAGGAACGCGCGCGCGCCGCGGTTCAGGATGTCCTGCGCGGAGGGGTCTAACTCATAGCCGCTGCAAATGATCACGGGCAAGTCCGGTGTGCGCCGCGCCATCACCGCTTGCGCCTCGGCCCCGCCCAATACCGGCATGGCCAGATCGAGCAGGACCACCTTCACCTCGTTGCCATGGCGTTCCAGCATGCGCAGGGCCTCGCGGCCATTGCGCGCCAGGAGCACCTGATAACCCAACTTGCCGAGCATCTGCTGTGTTGCGTCCAGGATGGCCTCGTCGTCGTCCACCACCAGGACAGTCTCGCTGCCGGTGGGCAGGTGCTCGACGCGGGCTGGCGCCGATTCCAGTTGCATTTCGCTGGCCGGCAGGTAGATTTTGAAGATGCTGCCCCGGCCAGGTTCACTGTAGGCGGAGATATGCCCGCCGTGGTTTTTGACGATCCCGTAGACGGCGGCCAGCCCCAGTCCCCGGCCCTGGAATTTGGTGCTAAAGAAGGGCTCGAACACGCGCGCCATGACCTGGCGCGTCATGCCTTGTCCAGTATCCTCGACGGCCAGGTACACGTATCGTCCAGGCTTTAGCCCAGCATGCAGTTGGGCGAAGTCTTCGTCGACCAGGCAGTTTCGCGTGATAATACCAAGACGGCCGCCTTCTGGCATCGCTTCCGCGGCATTGATCGTCAGGTTCATGGCCACCTGACTCATTTGGCTCGCGTCTGCATAGACAGGCCATAGGTCGCAGGAGAGGCGCCGCTCGATTTCAATCTTCGGATTAAACGAATGACTCTCGAGCGCCAACACTTCCTCGATGACCTGATTCAATTCGATCACACTGAGCTGGTACTTGCCGCCGCGCGCATAGGCGAGCATTTGTGAGGCGAGGTCCCCTGCTTGCTCCGCCGACTTCTCGATCACGCGCAACATCTGGCGCGCTTCGGCGTCGCCGCCCAGTTTCATTTCAAGCAACTCGGCATTCGCCAGCACGGCCGCCATCAGGTTATTGAAATCGTGGGCAATGCCGCCCGCCAGGGTCGTCGTCGCTTCCATGCGCGAGGCCGCCAGCAAGGTGCGTTCGGCCATCTTGTGGTCTGTAATGTCCCGTGCCGCGCCGATCCGCGCCAAGGGTTCGCCTGTTGCGTCCAGCAGCAGGGCCGCGCTGTCGGACAGCCAGCGCATCTGCCCCGCCTTGTTGCGCATGCGGTACTCGCCCAAACCCGCCGCGCATCCCTCGCGGGCGCACTTGCGCAACTGTGCCGCGTATTCCATAAAGGTAACGTCATCATCCGGGTGCAACAGGGCCCGCTGGTCAGCGATGGTGAACGCCGCAAACTCCGCCTGACTGTAGCCAAGCAGCCCCTTGATCGAGGGGCTGACAAAATCATAGCGATCTTCTCGAAGACTAAAGCGGTAGACCACGTCGCGCGAATTCTCGAGCAAGAGTCTGAAGCGCTCCTCGCTGGTGGCGAGCGCCTGCTGCGCCCGTTTCTGCTCTGTCAGATCGAGATACACGCCGAAACTACCCAGGAAGTTTCCGTCGCGATCAAAAAGCGGAGAGGGTGAAACCTGCAGATGAAGCACCTGGCCCGCGGGTGTCCGGGCCTTGATCTCATAGCGCGACTTGTCACCCCTCCTGCGCAATCTCTTCTGCGTGAGATATACGGGGAGTTGATCCGGCAGAAGAAAGCGCTTTGCGTCCAGCCCCAACACGTCCTCGAGGCGCACCCCCATCAAATCACACAAGCGGTGGTTGGCATACTGTACGTGGTCATCGGCGTCCAGGATCGCCATCCCTTCAGTCATGGTGTCTACAAGCAGGCGAAACCAATTAGAATCCCCACGTCGAAGGAGTTCACCGAAATCCTCTGCGGTCAGTTCCGCCTGGTCACCAGAGAACGGTTGCTTTCCCCCCTTGGTCCCCGATGGAGCAGTTCCTGCGTCAGCCCTGGCCATAGCACGCCTCAATGGGGCGGTTCCGGGAGCAGCTGAATACTGCCCGCGGCGGCCCCCTGGTTTTCCTGCCGTAGTACAATACCATTTCCAACCACAGGAATTGTCGCTCTCACAGGCCGATTTGTCAAGTGAATTGCGCGGAAATCTCCGCAAATAACTAAGTGTATTATTGGTTTTTGGCAGCTAATTCAGTTCCAGCCGCGTCAGTAGTGCCGCGCTCATTCTGTGGCCAAGCGCGCTGAACCAAAGTCCACTGCGCAGGCCAGTAGGGCGCTCGGCGAGTGCGCTACTACTGCTACTTCAGAATGCCCCCGCGCTTCGCGCTCAGCCGAATCCCCTGGAGCATCATTTTCAGGTCGGCGGGGTTGTCGCTGACGTCGATGGCGGTCTGCAGGCTGATCAGCCCTTGGCGAATAAGGTCGTGCAAGCTGTCGTTGAAACCCTGCATGCCGTCTTCCCGTCCCTGCTGAATGGCCATCTCAAGCTGGTTTACCCGGTTTTCCTTGATGAGCATGCGCACCGTGGGCGTGTTAAACATCACCTCACAGGCCGGCACGCGGCCGACGCCATCAGCGCGTGAGAGCAGGCGCATGCACATGATCGCGCGCAGGTTCAGCGCCAGGGCCGAACGCACCTGATCATGCTGGTTGCTGGGGAAGAGATCGATGATCCGATCCACGGTCTGGAGCACATTGGTGGTGTGAAGCGTGCTGAAAACCAAGTGGCCGGTTTCGGCGGCGGAAATGGCCGCCATGAAGGTCTCCAGGTCGCGCATTTCCCCAATCAGAATGACATCTGGGTCCTGACGCATGACCGCCTTCAGCGCCGAGGCAAAATCCTGGGTATCGATGGTGATTTCGCGCTGGTTCACCACGGACAGCTTGTCCGTGTGCACGTATTCAATCGGATCTTCGATGGTGACGATGTGGCAGCGGCGGTTCTCGTTGATGTAGTCGATGATCGAGGCCAGAGCAGTGGACTTGCCGCTGCCCGTAGTGCCCGTGATAAGAATCAGTCCGCGGGAGATCCGCGCGAAGCTTTCGACCACCGGCGGCAGATGCAGTTGGTCGAAGGTGAGGATCTTGCTCTTGATCCGCCGCAGGACGCAGGAGACCGTGCCGCGTTGCCGGAAAACGTTGACGCGGAAACGCCCGACTCCTTTCTCCGTATAGCTGAGATCGAGTTCTCCCTTCTTGGCGAAGTACCGCTTTTGTTCGTCGGTCAGGATGATGTCGAGGAAGCTATCGAGATCATCCTTTCCGAGCAGCGAGTTGCCTTCCGGATTGACCTGCCCATCCACGCGAAAATAGGGCGGGCTTCCCGTTTTTAGATGGACATCAGAGGCATCTTTTTGGACGGCGCGCTGCAACAGCTTGAGAATCGGATGCTCTCTCACGGATTCCGTTTCCGCATGCGACGGCGCAGAAAGGCAGGAATGCCCATGTCCTCTTCCGCTTCCGCGGCATCCGGTTTCACCGGCAGGGTCTCTTCCTCCGTGAAAAGATATTGCTCTTCAGGAGCCATAGCCGCCACGGGCACCGGCTTCGCCACAACGGGTTCAGGCTTGCGCACCGGATCGAGGGGCCGGCGCGGGGCCTCTTCGCGCGGCGCGAGTGTCTCGAACACCGGCGGGTTCTCGAGATAGCCTTCCGTGACGCCTTTCGGGAAGCCCGCGGCAATCACGGTCACCTGCACCTCGGGGCGTTCCTTCTCGTCCACCACGGCGCCGAAAATGATGTTCGCGTCGGGGTGAGCGGCCTTCTTGACCGCCGTCACGGCGTCTTGCACTTCTTTCATGCCCACATCGCAGCCGGCTTTAATGTTTACGATCACGGCCATGGCGCCGTTGATGTTGGATTGTTCGAGCAGCGGGCAGACAATGGCCTCTTCCGCGGCGCGCACGGACCGGCCCTCGCCCTCGGCCACGCCGATGCCCATGAGGGCGCGCCCGCGCGACTGCATGACGGTGCGCACGTCCGCGAAGTCGAGGTTGACCAAGCCCGGCACCGTGATCAGTTCCGAGATGGCGCGCACGCCGTTGTAGAGGACTTCATCAGCCTGGCGGAAAGCGTTTAACAACGACATGTTGCTCTGACAGAGCGCCGCGACGCGGTCGTTAGGCACAACGATGAGGGTGTCAACATGCTTCTCCAGCGCCGCCATCCCGCGCAGCGCGTTGGCCATGCGCTACTTGCCTTCAAAGCTGAAGGGCAGTGTGATGATGGCCACGGTGAGCGCGCCGCTGGCCCGCGCTTCTTCCGCCACGGTCGGGCTGGCGCCCGTGCCCGTGCCGCCGCCGAGCCCCGCGGTCAGAAATACCATGTCCGCGCCGCGCAAGACCTCGCGGATGCGCTCGCGGTCTTCCTCGGCCGCCTTGTGGCCTGTGTCGGGAATGGCGCCGGAGCCGAGGCCGCTGGTCAACTGCACGCCGATTTGGAGGCGCGTGCCGGCGGGCGAGTTCTTCAGCGCCTGCGCGTCCGTGTTGATGGTGATAAACTCGACATCGGAGAGCCCCGCCTCGATCATGCGGCCCACGGCATTGCCGCCGCCCCCGCCAATGCCGCACACCTTCAGGACTGCTCGTTGATCAAAGGATTGAAATTCGTCTGACATACTGAAGCTCATGGTTGTACCCCTGCCCGGGCCGCCTTAAACTTACCACATATTACCACCACCCCCGCGAGACACACAATACTTAGTAGTGCCGCGCTCGGCGACCGCGCGCCAGACAACAGCCCAGTCCACCGGCTCAGAGTCAGGTTTGCTCCCGGTCTTGGCCATAACTTCGGCATTGTCAACCGCACGCAGCCATTGCCCTACGTTTCGCCCCAGGAGACCGGCCCAATGACGGCTAAGTGGCGGATACTGTTCCGGCGCAGCCTCCACGGTCTCCTGCGCCTGGCGCACGGCCAGATAATGCTCGCGCGCCTCAGAGAAGTTGCCTTCCTTGAAATTGATGTCCCCCAGCCAATAATGGCTACGGATGACTTCGGGACACAGGGGCGCGTGGCGATCCACAATGGCCTCAAAACGTCGCTTCGCCTCCGCCGGGTTGGGGACCCAGCCGGCATTCAGGATGTGGTAGTAGATGTCAGCAATGCGGAATTCGATGGCTGCTTTTTGGTGCTGGTCCGTTGTCTGCCGCAACAATCCTTCGTACCACGTCACAGCTTCGCGAGCGTTGGTCCCCACAAGGTCCTCCGCTTCCCGGAGGGAGGTCATGAGTTCTGGCGAATCCTGGAAAGCGGCCCAGTCCCCCCCGAGAACGGTGTGTTCTTGAAACGCCAGGCCATCCTCCAGACGCCGCGACATTTCTTCTTCGAAGTCGGGTGATTTTCGGAACACCTCCCACGATGGCCCGCCGTGCTGCTCGACATACCGGTACAGATCGCGGACTTGCGCTTCAATTTGTTGCCGGCTGGGGGGAGGTGGA
>JACPGD010000366.1 GCA_016182645.1 Candidatus Hydrogenedentota bacterium
GTGCTGAAACCATAACCTAAGTGCTCCATTTCGTAAATGCGCTTCCGTAGCGTCCGGCCTCTGTGCCGGACGCGACTGTGCAACGCCGGCCTAAACCTGCACCAACTCCCCGCTTTGCTGCACGTTCCGGACTGTGCTGCGTGTTCCCGTCCGGCACAGAGGCCGGACGCTACGACCGTAACCATTCGTGGATACGTCACGGTAATTCAGAAAGTGTGCACTAAGGATTACTCCGGCAATCGGCTTCGCGGAGCGCGGAACCATAATTCAGTGGCAGCGCAAGCAATTTACGCGCACCGGCGTCAACTGCGGCGAAGTGGCAAACTGCTTCGCACCTCCTCGTTCGGCAAAATCCAAGACCTGATTCTGACTCGCTCGGGAATCTCTGCGGCCCCGTTGACAGTGTGCCAAGCCCGTGTTATGGTGCAGTAACTGTCTCTAACCATTCAAAGCCGCTGCGTGGGCGGGTTTGGAGGATACATGCACTTCGGCAGGGTGTGCTTACACCTGGCGCGTCTCCTGATTGGTTTTTGGCTGTTGCTCCTGCTGACGTTGTGTATGCCGCTGGCGCAGGCCCAGGTCCTGAGGGGACTGGAGCCGCGCGCGGTGATGCCGGGAGAACAGGTGACGTTGCGGGGGACGGGGTTCGAGATTGACGCGGGATACACGATCAGTGTCGGAGGCATGCCCGCGTCCATTCTGGAAATCCAGACCGAATTCGTCCGCTTCGCTGTCCCGCAGAACGCCTCGACCGGCCGTGTCGTGTTGACGACGGGTGAGGACGAATTCGAGTATCCGGTCGCGCTGACCGTGCTCAAGCCACTGGATGTCCGGTTTGATCCGGGACTACCGTTCACAACCACCGGCTATATCGCCGGAACGTTTTACGGCGACGGCAACCCCGATTCGGCGCCTCAGTCGGTCGCGGTGATTAGGGGCGGAGTGACTGTGGTGAGTGCGGCGCGGGATGAACAATCGCAGGCGCTCTTGGCCATTGCCACGGGAAAAGAGAACGAACTGTCCCTCGGCGCAGAGAGCACGGCGCTGGCGCTGCTATTCTTCACGCCACAGGTACAGACCTTTGATCCCGATGCCGCCTCGGAGCGCCTTGGTATCTTGGGCGAACTTCCAGAAGTGCGGAATCTGGTCGAGGAAGTGTCGCGGCATTTCACTTCAGATGCGGACATTATCGAGAGTCAAATCATTGACGAAGCTCTCGGGGCGGCGCTGCTGGCCTACCTGAATTCGCCTGATTTCCCCGTACCTGAGCAGGGCGCGACCGCTGCTCAACGCGCAAAAGAACTCGACCTGTTTCAGGACGACTTCGTCAATGTTGCGCTGTCCATGGCGAACGGCTACCCGCGCGATCTTGTGACACCGGGCTTCGAACTACTCCGCCGCACCGACAGCGTCGCCGTCTCGCGCAAGCCAAGCTGGCGCGGCGTTCCGTTTCTTGGCGTGAAATATGATCCCGCGCCGGTCCCTTCCATTGGCCTCGATTTCCTCGTGGGGAATCCACTGGACTGGGGAGCGAATCTGTACGAGCTGGACGCGAATAATGCGGAACTGGACACGCGCGAAGAAGTGGCGGCGCTGCAGGGAGACTACAGCAAGATCTATCCGCGCGCCCGGCCTGCGTCGCTGGACCGCGTTGTGGTGAAGGCGAAACCCGCGACGAAAATGCTGGACATCGTCGGGTTCGCCGCGGAAAAGTTGACTGATTTCCTGATTCCCGGCGCCTTCAAGCGTGAGTTTGGGCTGCAAGAGGAACTGGCGCTCCCCGCCGAACGCAGCGGCCTGTACATCATCAGAGAATTCAGCGGCGCGCGCTTTCCACCACAACAGGATCTGATTAAGGGTCTGCCCGGAGGCGACACCGAAAATTTGCGCATGCTCTCGCTTAACATCACTCTGGCCGCGCTGGAGTCGGTGGCGCTGGTCGTCAGCCTGGCGGACTTGGCGGGGGAAGATGCGTTTGCGAAGTTGGTGGTTTCCCTTGAGAATTCGGTTTTTGCCGCGCTCACGCGCGAATCCACCGACGCCGGTTTCACACCGCACATGTTGCAGGTGATCTTCTTCGAGACTTCAAAGGGACTCATCAATGAAGTTTTCTCAAAGAAGTTCATTTCGGAGGTGGGTCTGCAAGGCATTCTTCGTCTGCCCAAGGCGCTCGTGAAGTCACTGAACGTTGCGGGAAAAATTTCGAAGAGCGCGCAACTGGTCGAGCGGATTGGCTCGCTCACAAACGTCATCAATCTGCGTTTCCCCAGCGTATACATGGCTCAGGCGATGGAGGATACCCTGGTTGTGGTGGGCGATCCGTGGAGCCCGAAAATCCACAGCTTCGATCCGCTGCGCGGACATCGCGGGACGCTCGTGCATCTCGAAGGACAGCGCTTCTCCACGGTCGCGGCCGAGAATATTGTCACGTTTGGCATCAACTCCACGGACCCCGACAACCCGCCCGCAGCGGTGCGCGCGGAGGTACTGCGCGCGACGGCGACGAGCCTGGTGGTCCGTGTGCCGGATGAGGCCGCAACGGGGCCGATCACGGTGACCATCGCGGGGAAAGGCACTTCCACCACGGCGGGGCAGGGACATCCCTACCAAGACTTTGAAGTCATTCCAGATCCCATCATCATCAGCGTCACGCCTGACCCACCCGTTGCCGGGGGGAAGATGATCGTGCGCGGACTGCACTTTGCCGAAAACCGTGCGCTCAATGAACTCATCCTGGAGCCGCCGCAATTCATTCCTGTCGCCCCCGCCGGGGGCAGCACGGGCCTGATTTTGCAGGTACCCAACGCGACCGAGCCGGTGTCACTTAAAGTGCGAGTGATGGGACGGGACAGCAACGCTATCACCTTCACCCCCGTGCTGCCGGCCACGGTCGAGGAATCTGGAACCATTCTCATTTCCACGCACCTCGATGGGAATGTGGAAGATTCCGATATTTCCCTGCGGGAAGCCATTCTGATTGCTTCAGGTACCCTTGGCCGGGCCCTCTCGGCGCCGCCGCCGGGACCGCGCGAGGAGGGAGAGCGGTATGAGACGGACTGGTTGTCACTGATTCCGGGAATGGTGCCTGGCGCCGGGACCAGGGAAGAGATCGGGGTCAGTTCCAGCATTCAGACCTCGCTGGTAAACTTAATCGCCCCGCTGCCGCCATTGTCCAGCTTCGATGTCTTTCATGTGCCCCTTCTCCTCGATGGAGCAGGCACGGGAGGCGATGGCTTGGTCTTTTCCGGCGCGCGCGGGACCGTCTTTGACCAGGCGGTGCTTCGAGGTTTTGGTGGCGTCGGCGTGCTCTTCTCGAACGGGACGCAATTCAGCAGAGTCACTGTGACGGTCGAGAACTGCGGCGGGCATGGCGTGTTCATCAGCAATTCCGCCAACAATTCTGTGCAGGTCAGTGTGTCCGGCGCCGGCGGGCACGGCGTGTATATCTCAGGTCCGGACTCCGTTCTCAATACAGTGACCGGTGCTATCGAGGGAAGCGGCCGATGGGGCGTTCACCTGGATGAGGGCGCCTCCTTCAACGCGGTGAGCACGAGCGTGACCGGGAATGGGGAAGGGGGAGTCTGGCTGACTGGAGAGAATTCAAGCGACAATTCGATCGGGCTCGACGAAACCGGTGTGGCCGGCTTTTTTACGTTACCGCCAATCTTTGATAACGGCGGGCCCGGGATTGTGATCGAATCTCCGGGTGCATTTGCCGGGGCCCTGAATATTGCAGGGAATGCCGGCCATGGGGTACTGCTGCAGGGGGCCGCGTGCAGAAACGCGCATCTCACAGTGTTACGCATCGGGTATGACGACGACACGGGCCTGGTGCGGCCCAATGAGGGCAGCGGCATTGTTGTGCGTGACGGCGCACGCGACGTGCTCATTGGCCGCTACCGCAGCGGTGGGACGCGAGCGCAGGTGAGCATTGGCGGAAATCGTGATCACGGCATCCTGCTCGACGGCGTTTCTTCCATCCGGATCAACAACACCCAGATTGGGCGCGTGATACCCGCGCTTGAAAGTAATGTCCAATCCCTGGGCAATGGTATGCACGGCATAGCCCTGATGAATGGCGCCGAAGGCTGCATCATCGGTAGCCGCGACACGTTCCTCGAGGTACAGATCAACAACCACGTGAACGGCGCCGGCATCTTCTTCTCTGGCGTGGGCACGAAGAAGAACGTCGTCTTTGGCTGTCTTATTGGCAGCGATAATGACGACACGGGCGGCATCGGCAATCTCTATGGCGTCCACCTCACCGATGGGACGCACAGCAATATCATTGGCATGCGCGGCCAGCGTGTAATTAACGTCAGTGACAACAGCGGAATCCGGACGTTTAAGACCGAAAACCAGATTTGCGGGAACATTGAGGCCGGAATCTTCTTGGAATCCGGCGGCGAACCGAATGTGAGCCTTCCACCGGGGCCCTTCACGCCGGCGGGTGGCAATGTGATTCAGAACAATATCATCAATTCCACGAGCGCTGGGCCGCGTCCCCAGGTGGGGATATTGATACGTCAGGGTGCGGTGGCGAACCGAATCGGCGGGACGCTGCCCACCGAGCCGAATACGATCGAGAACAACCTCGTGGCCGCGATTCAAATTGAGGGTGCGGTGATCGCGCGTGCGCCGCTCGCGAATCGCATCCTCGGGAACACTCTCCGAAACACGCCGGATACGCTGCCTGCCATTGGCGATCCCATGCTCGGTCCCCCGGATGGCGTGGGTATTTTGGTGAGCGATGGGGCCGCGGGTCATATTATTGGCGGAACGGATCCAGGAGAGGGGAACCAGATCGAACGGAACACGGTGGGCATTTATGTGGACACCTCCTCGGCCATCACGATCTTGGGCAATACGGTCGGGGTTGCTTCAGGTGTGAACCGGGAGAACCGCATCGCGGGCATCATGTTGCGCAACAGCACGCAATGTCTCGTCGGGCCGAACAATGAGTTGCTCCAGAACGGTGTCGGAAACAATGCGCTTGGTGGTATCGTGCTCGCCGGAGGAGGCCAGCACCGCGTCATCGGCAACTGGGTAGGTATCCGGCCGAACAACCAATTCCTGCGCGGCAATCATCCCACGGGAATCTATTTACTAAATTCGCAGAACAACGCCATTGGCGAGCGACATGGCGATGGGGTGAACACCATCGTCTCCAGCACCGGCAGCGGCATCCATATCAGTGGCGCAGGCTCCCAGGGCAATCTCATTCAATCCAACAACATCGGCATCGCGCCGTTCTTCGTTTTGGTACGGCGTGGCAACGGCGGCGCGGGCGTTCTCATCGACGGCGGCGCAAGCACTAATGTCGTCGGCGGCCTCTTCTTTCAGCGCAACGCCGCCTTCGGCAATTTCCTGCCCGCGGGAAACCGGATCTTTGAGAACTTGGGCGACGGCGTGAGAGTTGATGGGGCGGGGACCATCCGCAACCAGATCCTTTACAATTCCATTACGGACAGCGGGACTTTCCTCGGAATTCGCACGGTGAATGGCGGGAACAACGCGTTGCCCGTTCCGGTGATTGAGGACCTTTCCGAAAGTGAAGTCACCGGCCACGTGGATCCGGCGGCTGTGCCGGACGGGAGCCTCGTGCAGCTATTCAGCGATCCCGCGCATGAGGGGCTGCAGTTTCTGACGGAAACGGTCGTGGATAATGGGCGGTTTTCGACGCCGCTCCCGCCCCGCGTGTATGACGCCGTGACGGCCACCGTTACGGACCCAAACCAGAACACCTCCGAATTCAGCGTGCGCGTGGTGCGTTTCGACGGCGGGCTTGATGTGCGCCGCACGGACAACAGCGCCGCGCAGGTGCTTCCGGTCCCGCTCGAGCCCGCGCGGGCCGTGGCGCTTTCCGCACGCCTGTCGACAGAGAATTCCGCGGCAGTCGTCGAGAGCTTTGCCTTTCAAATCGCCGGGACCGCCGATGCACTGAGTGCGGTGGAGAGCGTATCGGCATACCTCGACGAGGACCGGGACGGGCGGGTATCCACGGGTGACGACCTGCTTACCGGCCCCGTGGCACCGGAGGGAAAGGCGGCGTTGCCGGTGCTCGAGATAAATCTGGCCATTGAAACGGACGCAGCCCGTGAGGTGCTGCTCGTGGTGGACCTCACGGGAACCGCCGAGCCGGGTCAGACGCTTCAGTTCACGGTCGCGGACAACACTGGCGTGGTCGCCCGTGGGTTGCTTCCGTTTGGAGAAGTGCTGGAGAGTGGTCAGTTTCCACTGGTGAGCGATCAGCTTGAGTTTCACCTTGCCAGCGAGTTTGTAGTGGTGCCCGACTTGGCGGGGCTATCAGAAGCGCAGGCGCTGGCAGCGTTGACTTCCGCAGGCTTGCGATCCGGCGAACGAAGCACGCGGTTTAGTGATAGTGTGCCGAGAGACACGGTGTTGTCGCAGCATCCCGCCGCAGGTACGGCCGTGCTGCTGAATGCGGAGGTTGATTTGGTCATCTCGCTTGGCGCTGAAGGTGAAGGTGAAGGCGAGGGTGAAGGCGAAGGTGAAGGTGAAGGCGAAGGTGAGGGTGAGGGTGAGGGTGAACCAACGATTGAACAGGTCGCCGAGGTCGCTTTGGCGGCATTTGACGCCGCCGATTCCAATGGCGATGGGCGTTTGACCTTTACGGAACTTCAGTCCCAAATCGAAGAGCTGACCAACGAACAGTTTAATGCTCTTGACCTTAATGATGATGGGACGGTCACCGAAGATGAGCTGAACGAGGTTGCTGGCATAATGGGGGGTTGCGACTGCCAGGCTCTCCTGGCTGGGCTTGGCCTGCGTAAATCGCTGGGCGATGCTTTCCTATTAGGTTGCGCGTTGCTGATACTGTCTTTCCTGGCCCGTCCGCTGAATTAAGAATCGGCGATTGCAGTGGGTTCACGCGTCGAGAACCCGAACCACCACTGCCGTTCCCGGATAAGTGGCGGACAGTGGTGCCTTTCATTCAAATCTTGATTGTTTTCCCCTCCACCTGTCCCCTTCGTTTCCTTCGTTCTCTTCGTGCTGAAAGGGCCTTTGTTTTCCCCATTTGTTCAGCCTTTGCGTTTCCCGTCCGCTTTGCGGTGAAATAGGACCCAAGGAAGGGAACCATCGCGATGCAAATCACCATGCCCTACGGACATACCGCGCTCTCCGGCGATGCCCCCTGGGCCGATCATCTCGCCACGCTCGAAGTGGCCCACACACCCGCGCTCGCGGACGTCGCTTCCGTGGCGCGCGAAGCCTTCCAGCATCCCATTGGCGGCGCGCCGCTCCAGGAACGCATCCAGCGCGGCGAGAGCGTTGCCATCATTGTCTCCGATTCCTTTCGTCAGACCAGAATCGACGAAGTCCTGCCCGAACTCCTGCGCACGCTGAGGTCCTGCGGTGTGCAGGACGAGGACATCCTTTTCGTTTACTCCACCGGCACCCACCGCGGCCCGACACCCGACGAGGAACGGTGGATTCTCGGCAGCGATGTCTACGAACATTTACGCGGCCAGACCCTCACCCACAATCCCTTCGATCCCGCGGGACTCATCGAACTCGGCGTCACTTCGCGCGGCACCCGTGTCCTGCTCAACCGCCACGTGCTCGAACGCGACCGCCTCATCGTAACGGGCACTGTCGTCCTGCATTATTTCGGCGGCTACGGCGGCGGCCGCAAATCCATCCTCCCCGGCATCGCCGGCGTCGAAACCATCGCCCAGAACCACGCGCGCAACCTTCACCCCACCGAGGACCGCCTCGACTCCGCCGTGCGCATCGGCGCGCTCGACGGCAATCCCGTCGCCGAGGACATGTTCGAAGGGGCCAGCCTCTGCCACACCGATTTCCTCATTAACACCGTGCTCAACCGCGACGGCAAGATCGCCGGGCTCTTCGCGGGCGAACTCGACGCGGCCCACCGCGCCGCCGCCCGCTTCGCCCACGCGCTCTACGCCGTCGAGATCGACGAGCTGGCCGACCTCGCCGTCGCGAGTGCTGGCGCCGCCCGCAATTTCATCCAGAGCCACAAGGCCCTCTTCAACGCCTACCAGTCTGTCAAGCCCGGCGGCCGCATCATCTTCCTCGCAGCCGCACCGGAAGGCTTTGGCGGCAACAAATTCAGCCAATGGCTCAGCCTCGGCGGCCGCGCCGCCATCATCCGCGAACTCCGTAAAAACGCCGAAATCAACGGCCAGACCGCCCTCTCCACCCGCGAAAAAGCCGCGATCACCCTCTTCGTCACCGAACTCCCCGCCGAAGAAGTCGCCCTCCTCGGCGGCCGCAAAGCCGACAGCCTCCAAGAAGCCCTCGATACCGCCCACGCCGAATTCCAGGCCCAAAACATCCCCCGCCCCACCCTCACCCTCCTCCCCTCCGCCTCCTACACCGTCCCCTTCCCCCGCAGCCAGTTCGTTTCCCTCGCGTAGCCGGGGCATCCTGCCCCGCTCCCGTTTTCTTCCCCCATGGCTTGGTACTGTGCCCAGACTGCGATCGAGGCCAGGATGTCCGCCTTGGCGTAACAGAAAACGGGGCTCTGTGCCTCTTGGGCCACGAACGCCAACACCCCTTTGGCCGGGTTTGCTGCATCGTCAGGAGGCTGAACGTACCCGCAAACAGGTTATCCCGCCGTACTCAACCGGCGAATCCGCCGCGACGGATTCGCCCTCCCGTTCCCCGGGATGATGGCAACAAATATGGGATGTTCGCTCGATGGCCCTATGCGTGCTAGAATGGCGTTGGAAAGAGAATTATGGTAAACGTTGGGAAACACATCGAGCACTGGATGCGCGGGGCCGAAAAGTCCTGGGAGGATTCCGAGATCCTCTTGAAGGGCAAGCGTTATGATTTTGGCGCCTACGCAGCTCATCTTGCCCTCGAAAAAGCGTTGAAGGGTCATGTAACTCGCGCGACGGGAGATATTCCGCCGCGAACCCATGACTTGACGTATCTGGCGAAGCTCTCGCGCCTTTCCTTTTCGGAAGAACAGTCCGCCTTCCTCGACTACTTCAACACCTACCAGCTTGAAGGTCGCTATCCGGAAGTTGACACACCCGCGCCAATTCCCGTCACCGTAATGGCGGATATCGGGCAAGCGAAAGATATGTTCCAATGGCTGAAACAGCAATTATAGAGACCGTTAAGAAATATCTCGCCGCTCTGCCCCCGCGGGGGATTCATTCACGCCGCGCGGTTCTGTACGGTTCCCACGCCAAGGGCACCGCCAATGAATGGAGTGACATAGATCTCATTGTCCTCGCGCCCGAATTTGACGGTGGAAGACCGCAGAAGAAGGTTCGTGAGCTCTGGCTGGCCCGTCGAGACGCGGATGCCCCGATCGAGCCCATTCCCTGTGGCGAACGCGAGTGGGAAACGGATGATTCCCGCCCGATCCTCGAAATCGCCCGCCGCGAGGGCATTGAAATCTCGATCTGACGCTGCCGAATCGGCTCAGCGGGAGCTTCCCCTCTCGTTGTGGCCGGTCTCCTGTCTTCGTATTCTTCCTATCCTCGTGGTGATTCTCCGGCATCCGGCATCTAGTGTGACTTCCCCGGCACGCCTATGTCACACTAAGGGGGTCTCCGGGCTTTGCGCCTATACTTATTACTTCCCTGAAACCTTTAGCCCCGTTTTGACTTGCAGCGCGCACCTTTGTTAGACTTCCGCCTGTTTCGCGTGCTGTGCCGAGGTGGCCAGTTGTGGACAGCCTGCGCATTCCCCTGACGGACATTCCGGATCACGGCCTCGAAATCGTGGAATCCGTACCCGTCAAGGCGATTCAACCCCCGGATGCCGATGAAATCCCGGTGGATTCTGTCTCGCTCGAGGGGATTCTGTCGCAGGCCGGCGGTGATTATCTCTTCCACGGTCAGGTGGCCGGTGCCTTCACGCATCCCTGTGATCGGTGCCTGGGGCCGGCCCGCGCGGAGTTCGACCTCGATGTCTACTGGACCTTCCAGGAGGAAGACGCCGCGGCCCCCCTCGAGGACACCGGCGAGGAAGAGGAAACCGAATTCGACGCCGAAGGATCAGGGTCTTTAGAAGGTGTCTGCACCTTTGCCGGTGACGAGATAGATTTGGCGCCGCCCCTGTGGGAAGAACTGGCGTTGGCCGTGCCGTCCAAGTATGTGTGCAAGCCGGACTGCCGCGGCCTCTGTCCCCGGTGCGGTGTGAATTTGAATGACACACAGTGCGCCTGTGCGCGCAGCGAAGCCGAGCAGGACGTGAAGGACAATGCGTTCGCCAAGTTGCGGGACTTGTTCCCCGACCTGCCCAAATGACCTGAAGGAGTGATTGCCGTGCCGGTACCCAAGAGACGAACTGGAAAAGCCAAGAAGAACATGCGCCGTTCGCACCATGCGTTGACGGCCGCTAATTTCACCGAATGCCAGAGTTGCGGCGAGCGCATCGCCCAGCATCGCGTCTGCCCCAAATGCGGTCATTACAAAGACCGTCTCGCGGTTCGATTCAACAAGGGTTAACGGCCGTTGCGCCGGAGTCCTGCCATGCGAGTTGCCGTTGATGCCATGGGTTCCGACGGCGCGCCGGAAGTGGAAGTCGAAGGCGCGGTGCAGGCGAGCCTCGAAGGCGACACGGAAATTGTCCTTGTCGGTGATGAAGCGCAACTGAAGCCGAAGCTCGAAGCCTTCCCCAAGCACGGCAACATCCGCATTGTGCATGCGTCCGAAGCCGTCGCCATGCACGAGTCCCCCGTCAATGCCATCCGCCAGAAGAAGGATTCGTCCCTCCTCGTGGCGCTGCGGCTCGTGAAGGAGGGAGAGGCCGACGCCTTCGTCAGCGCCGGCAATACCGGCGCGGTCATGGTCGGCGCGCGCACCGTTCTCGGGCCGATCCGCGGCGTCGCCCGCTCCGCCATCTGCCAGGCCCTGCCCACGCGCACCGGCAAGGTCGTCGTGCTCGATCTGGGCGCCAACGTCGATTGCAGCGCCCGCCACCTCTGCGAATTCGCCGAAATGGGCATCGCCTACTCCCACTACGCGCTCGGCGTCGAAAACCCCCGCGTCGGCCTGCTTAACATCGGCGAGGAAGACGTCAAAGGCACCCAGGTGGCCAAAGAAGTCCACGGCAACCTCAAAGACTCCCCACACATGAATTTCATCGGCAATGTCGAGCCGCGCGCGATGTACAACGGCGAAGCCGACGTCATCATCTGCGACGGGTTCATCGGCAATCTCATGCTGAAAACCAGCGAGGCCGTCGCCTGGTTCATGGCCCAGCTCATGCGCGAAAAACTGGAGAGTTCCTCGATGAGTAAGCTCGGCGCCGTGCTCGCGCGCAAGTCCCTCCAGGAACTGAAGAACACCATCGATCCCAACGAAATCCCGGGCGCGCCTCTCCTTGGCGTCAACGGCGTCGTCATCATCATCCACGGCTCGTCCTCGCCGCGCGGCGTCGCCAACGGCATCGTCGGCGCGCGCGTTAATTTCGAGAACCGGCTCATCGAACACATCAAGGAAAACATCGAGGAACTGCGCGCCGTCGAGCGCGCCATGACCGGGACCGCCGTGGGGAACGGGGGCCAATGAGTTTCTTTCTGTTTCCCGGCCAGGGCAGCCAGAAGCCCGGCATGGGCAAAGATTTTTACGAAGCCTCCAACGTGGCCCGCGAAATCTTCGATGAAGCCGCCGGACTCCTGCCGGCCGGCTTCTTGGAAACCCTCTTCAGCGGCAAAGCCGAAGCGATCAATCACACCCGCACCGCCCAGCCCGCGCTCCTCATCGTTGAAGTCGCCATCGCCCGCCATTGCATCGCGGGCGGCCTCTTCGCCACCGGCTGCGCCGGTCACAGCCTCGGCGAAATCCCCGCCCTCGTCGTCGCCGGCGCCCTCGACTTCGCCGCCGCCCTCAAACTCACCCTCGAACGCGCCCGCCTCATGAGCGAGAACGTCCCCGAAGGCGGTATGGCCGCCGTTCTGGGACTCGACGCCGAGGCCATCGAGCGGGCCTTGCCTGAAGGCGTCCAGGTCGCCAACTACAATGGCCCCGCCCAGACCATCATCAGTGGCCGTAAAGACGCGCTCGCCGCCGCCGAAGTGTCCCTGAAAGACGCCGGGGCCAAACGCGTCCTGCCTTTGCCCGTGTCGGGCCCCTTCCACTCACGGTTCATGCGGCCCGCCGCCGAATCCTTCCGAAAAATCCTTGATGCCGTCGAGTTTCAAACGCCGCAACTCGTCTTCGTCTCCTCCGTCACCGGCGCCCCGGTCAGCGACCCTGAACTGATCCGCGGCCTCCTCGCCGATCAGCTCTTCTCCCCCGTCCGCTGGACCCAGGTCATGCAGCACGTCCCCGGCCCCGCCGCCTACGAAATCGGCCCCGGTAACGTCCTCAAAGGCCTCGCCAAACGCATCGACGGCGCACCGGAAGTGGTTAGCATCGGGACCATGGAAGAACTCTCTACATTGGTTCGCACTTAATCTAAATCAAGGCCCGCGGAACCAGTCCCGGCCAGTGCGAATTTCAGGCAGCCTTGCACCGCCAGCCAGTCACGTTCAGAAAGTCTTCCCAGCCGAGGCCCGAGCGTATTTCGGGCGAGTGTCGTTACGAATGAGCGGAATGCGCTCGGGCGATCCAACCCGCTCTCTGCCCAGTCCAGAAGAGCATAATCTGAAGGTGTGGATGCCCGTCCCAGATTGGTCGTGACAGCCCCCACAATAACGTCTGGACGGCATCGGTGATAGCCGGGCGACGAAAGTATCACGACTGGTCTAATCTTTTTCCCCGCGGCGCCCTGAAGCCCGGAGAGGAAAATGTCACCGGGGTTCAATGGAATAGGCATATTCGTCGCCGCACTGGGAGTCCGCATACTGCATCGAGACTGAGGCTAAATCACGAAGGTCTTCGTCCGACCATGCATCGCTATAATCGAGATCAAGCGAGCCGGACGTGGTAAGGTCTTCCAAAATGAGTTTTGCCAATCTGAGTCGCTCCGCTGCGCGGATGGCATGAACTCTTCCTCCAGGATGCTCTCCGGATTGTAATGCAGGCGGCCCATCAGTTTCATCTATTTTGACCTCTTACCTCCTGATTATCGAGGAACCGGCGCGCGTGTTCCTTGGACAAGTCCGCGAGATACCCTGCGACAGCCGTTCCTGCGCCAACAAGAAGTCACCCGCCCTCGCTTGTTATACTTGCTCTTTCGCGCTCACTATCCCCGAGGAAGATTCATGCAACGTTTCGACGGCAAGGTAGTGCTTGTCACCGGCGGCACCCGCGGCATTGGTCGCGCCTGCGCCGAGTTGTTTATTCGCGAAGGCGCAAAAGTCGCCGTCTGCGGCCGCGGCGTCGAAACCTCTGAACGCGCCGCGCGCGAAATCGGTGACGGTTGCACCGGCTTCGGCTGCGACATCGCGGATTCCGCCGCCGTCGACGTGCTCTTCAAGCAGGTCGAAGCGGATTTGGGCGCCGTCCAAATCTTGGTCAACAACGCCGGCATCACGCACGACGGACTGCTGATGCGCATGAAAGACGACCACATCAGCGCCGTGCTCGACACCAACCTCAAATCCGCCTTCTACACCTGCCGCGCCGCCGCCCGCGGCATGCTCAAACACCGCTACGGCCGCATCATCAACATCAGCTCCGTCATCGGTCTCCGCGGCCAGGCCGGCCAGTCCAACTACGCGGCTGCGAAAGCGGGCCTCATCGGTTTCTCCAAGTCCTACGCCGCCGAAGTCGCCTCCCGTAATATCACCGTCAATGTCGTCGCCCCCGGCTACATCACCACCGACATGACCGCCGGCTTCAGCGAAAACGTTATGGAAAAACTCAAAGAACGCATCCCCATGGGCCGCCCCGGCACCCCCCTCGAAATCGCCGACGCCGTCGCCTTCCTCGCCTCCGACGCCGCCTCCTACATCACCGGCGCCGTCCTCTCCGTCGACGGCGGGTTGGGAATGTGAAAGCCTGTTTTTGACAATGGCCGATGGTATCACGGATAATACCACTGTGAATCCACCGCGGATTATTATTGATACAAACGTTCTTGTAGCGGCGTTGCGGTCTTCACGGGGGGCCGCTTATCGGCTTGTGGATTTGATTGACAGTGGGAAGTTCACCATCCATGTGTCGGTTCCCTTGGTTCTCGAGTATGAAGAGGCTGCCACGAGGGTACTTCAGGAAACTACCCTGAGTACAGTCGATCTGGAAGATTTGATTGACTACATTTGTTCCGTCGCCGAATGCCACAAGGTGTTTTACCTCTGGAGACCACGCCTGAGTGACCCGGACGATGAGATGATACTCGAACTGGCTGCGAATGCACGCTGTGAGTACATAGTGACCTACAACAAGAAGGATTTTGCCGGAGCAGAGGCGTTCAACTTGCGCGTTGTAACGCCTCGGGAGTTCTTGGCAGAGATTGGAGCGGAGCCATGAGCACCATTAGTGTACGTTTGCCCGATTCGCTACATGCCGCAGTCCGCGAATTGGCGCGTCAAGAGAACACGTCGATCAACCACTTGATCACCTTGGCCCTCGCCGAGAAAATCTCTGCCTTGATGACGGAGGAATACATCACGCCGCGCGCAAAGCGCGCCAGCAAGCGGAAATTCCGCGCGGCGCTGAAAAAGGTGGCGGATTTCGAGCCTGAACCGTGGGATCGCCTTTAGTACCTTAAAGGCTGCCCTTTTCTTTCCCGCCGTCCCAGCCGGTGCCCTGCTCGCGCTTGACCGTTTCCCTCGCGTTCCTCTACGATGGCGCAAGTTTTTCAGGGGAGTCTAGGCTTGCAGCCGGAAGGAAATATCCATGGATCTCACCGTTCGTCTTAAATTGTCGTTGATGATGTTCGTCCAGTTCTTTGTCTGGGGCTGTTGGTATGTGACGATGGGCAGTTACCTGGGAACTGGCTTGGGGTTCAGTGGAGCAGCTATTGGCGCCGCCTATAGCACTACAGCCCTCGGCGCCATCATCTCACCGTTCTTTGTCGGGATGATTGCGGACCGCTTCTTCTCCGCAGAGCGCATATTGGGCGTCTTGCATCTTGTGGGCGCCGTCCTCATGTATCTCGTGACGAGAATCACCGATCAGGACATCTTCTTCTGGGTACTCCTCGCCTACACCCTCTGCTACATGCCGACGCTGGCGCTGGTCAACGCCATCGCGTTCTATCAAATGAAAGATCCGGCACGGGAATTCCCGGGGATCCGTGTGGTGGGGACGTTAAGCTGGATCGCCGCGGGACTTCTCATCACGCTGTTGGAGAACCTTGGAAGCAAAGGCATAGAAGCCACAGTCCTACCCTTCAAGCTGGCGGTGGGCGCTTCGCTGGTGATGGGCCTCTATTCTTTTGTACTGCCGCATACACCGCCAAAATCGCTCGGCAAGAAGGTAACCATGCGGGACGTTCTCGGCCTCGATGCGCTTGCTCTGATGAAGGAACGCTCCTTTCTGGTGTTCACCTTGGGATCGCTGCTCATTTGCATTCCGCTCCAGTTTTACTACGGCTCAGCCAATCTGTTCCTGAATGAACTTGGGATGACAGGGGTTGCCGGGAAGCAAACCATGGGGCAAATGTCCGAGATTTTCTTCCTGTTGGTCATGCCTTTCTTCCTCGTGCGATTGGGTGTGAAGTATATGCTGCTCGTGGGCATGCTCGCCTGGGTGACGCGCTACTTCCTCTTCGCATTCGGAGGACTTGACGTCTCCATCATTTGGATGCTTTACCTGGGAATCATTCTCCACGGCGTGTGCTTTGATTTCTTTTTCGTTACGGGGCAAATCTACGTAGACAAGAAGGCACCCAAGGAAATCCAAGCCAACGCACAGGGTTTTATCGCTCTTATAACCTATGGGATAGGGATGTTCATTGGCACGTATGTTATGGGTGCCGTATTGGCAGGCAATACATTTTCGGCCCCGGGCCATCTGACGGTTTCACAAGGCCCCGAGAACTCCCTCACCGGTAGCTGGACAAGCGGGGACACCACCACAGAGCCAAAGGATCTTCAGTTCCTCGACGGGGTCTTGAAATTCTCGCGTCAGGTGGAATATCAGGGAAAACCGTACTCAGTGACTTTTGAAGGCAGACTGGAGGGAGACTCCATTGCAGGGAAAGTCACTGGGGACATGGGTGATCTGCCCGTTTCCGCAAAACGAGCCGCCGCTGACGCGCCGGAACTGGCCGAGACTGCCGGAATTGTCGGGGGATGGGATTTTACAGCCGTCCATTGGTGGCGCTCGATCTGGCTAGTTCCCGCCGTCATGGCCCTCGTGGTCATGATCGGTTTCGCCCTCCTCTTCAACGAAAAGAACAATCGCACCAAATCCGCTGCCGCCGGAGAATCTTGACCACCCTCCAGCGCCAAGAGAATGTCTGGCACCAACGGCCATCTCCGGCCCCAGGCTGGCGATGGCCGTTCTTGTATCCGATGCGCTGAGCGTCGTTTGCCTTCTTTGTTGCGTTTCGCCACTATGATTGTCGGTGGACCCACCACGTTCAGCACCGCTTGAGGGACCAGGATGGGCATTTCCAGAACTGCACCCGCGCTTGTGATTTGCGCGCTGCTCTCATCATCGCTCACATTCGCCGCGCCACCAGAAAACGGCCGCGAAGCGGCGTCCCCACCTTCGGCGGTCTCTTCCCCGGCCTCGAGCCCTGAGGCCGTTGCCCCTTCCACCGCGCTCACGCCCGAGCTTCTCAGTGCACAGCGCCAGGCCATCGAGAGCAATCAGGCACTCGCCCCCGAGATTCGCACCAAGGCGCTGGACCTCTATACCCAGGCCCTCGATCACCTCCGCGCGGTCGAAGTATTTCGCAACCAGGCCGCCGCCTATCAGGATCTGGCCCAGAGCGCCCCCGAACTGGCCCAGCAGATTCAGGAGGACCTCGACACGCCCGTGCCACCTCCGGATCTGACGGACTGGCGCGAAGTGCCGCTGGTGCAACTCGAGCAGGCACTCGCCACCGCCGAGACCGGCCTCACGGCCAAGCAGCAGCAACTCCAGGACCAGGAAAGCGGCCCACAGCGCCGCGCCGAGCGCCAAAGCATCCTGCCCGGCCTTCTTGTCACCGCAAGGTCCCGCCTGCAGGAAGCGCTGGCCCAATTGCAGCGGCCGGAAGGCGAGGATCCCGCCGCCGTCGCGGCCCGCCAAGCCGCCCTCCAGGCCGAGATGGAACACCTCAACAGCGAAGTCACCGCCTACGAGCAGGAACTGCTCAGCTACGGCGTCACCAGTGCCTACGACACCCTCCTCCAGGATCAGGCCAGGCGCGACGCCGCCACCGCGGAAAAATGGGTGAAGGCCCTGCGCGAACTGGTCGAGCAACAGCGTGAAGAGGAGGCCCGGCTGGCGGCCGAGGAAGCGCGCCGCACCATGGAACAAATGCTCGGCGCCGCCCCCGCCGTCCAGGCCCTCTTTCATGACGTGGTGACGCTGAACACCCAACTGGCCGAACAGCGCACCCAGCCCGAGGGCGTGATCAAGAAACTCGCGCTCGCCTCACAACAAAACGAACAACTGACCCAGCGCCTCACGGAGGTCCGCGCCCAGTATCAAAGCGTCCAGGAACGGATTAAGGTGGCCGGTCACAGCGAAAGCGTGGGCATGCTGCTCCGTCGCTACAAATCGGAACTGCCCAACCTCCGCCTTCTCAACCAGCAAATTCGCGAACACGGCGCCGGCATCGCCGAAACGGACCTCGCCCTGATCGATGCCCGCGAACAGCGCGCCGCCGTCGCGGACATCGAGCAGCGCGTTGCGGACATACTCGAGAAACTGCCCCCCTCCTACAACGAAGACGCCCGTACCCAGATCGCCAACACGATGCGCGCGCAGCTCCAGTCCCAGCGCGATCTGCTCCAAGCGCTGAATCAGGATTACCAGCGCTACTCAACCCAACTCAACACCCTCGTCAGTCAGGAACGTGAACTCGCCACCGTGGTCGGGGAGTTCGGCGACTTCATCGACGCCAACATTCTCTGGAGTGGCGGCGCCAGAATCCTGCGCCCGTCCGATCTCGCCAACATCCACGAAGCGCTCTATTGGCTGATCGCGCCCGATGCCTGGCAGAAAACGCTTTCCGGTCTTACCGATGATCTCCTCGGGAACCCCCTGCACTACGGCCTCGCCACGTTGTCCTTCCTGATCCTCCTCTACTGTTGCGTCGCGTTCCGGCCGCGCCTCCAGGCCCTCGGCGAACAAGCGCGCAAGAAATGGCACACCACATACAATCAGACGCCCGCCGCCCTGGCTATCACGTTCATTCAGACACTGCCCGCCCCGCTCGTGCTCGCTTTTACCGCCTGGCGCCTCGCTGCCGTGCAGGGCACGCTCTTCCCGGGCGCCCTTGCTCAAGGTCTCACGAGCGTTGCTGTGCTTTGCCTGGTCCTCGGCTTTACCCGCCAGATGTTCATGCCGCTCGGGCTGGTCGAAGCCCACTTCGAGTGGACGGCCGGC
>JACPGD010000376.1 GCA_016182645.1 Candidatus Hydrogenedentota bacterium
AACTGCCGGAATCAGGTTCATTTTGTTGAGCGCAATCCTAGTACGCCACCACTTTGCCAACTTCCATCAGCACCACGGGAACACCGTCGGCGGTGGCGGGTTTGGCCTGCCGGGCTTCGGGCGTAATCGCCTCGACCAGCACCTGGATCACCGCTGCGTTGCCACCACCCAGACCCACCGCATGCCCCACGGCGCCCGGAATGCTCGCCAGTTCCGCGGCATGGGCCGCTTTGGCGCGCGCGGCACGCTGCACCGCCGCTGTGGTACTGCTTGCCTCCGAAGTGCTGGAGGCGCTGGTGGATGGCGTGCCCACGAGTTCCACGCCAAACGCGTTCAGGGCATCACCAATCGGCGCGGCCACGGCGATGCGCGTGCTGCCCGCATAGAGCAAGCCCACTGCCCGCGGGTTGCTCGCCACGTCCTCCACCATCAGTGAGCCGGAGTCGCCGCCTTTGAGGAATCTTCCGGGCGATACCAGAATCTGGCCATTGAAGGTGGTCACAAAGCTGTTCCCGGCGCACTCATCGGAATAGGAGACGCTTATGGTCGCGTCAAGTCCCACGACACTGCCGCGGGTCAACCCTGAGGTCCGGCCGCTCTTCTTCACGGCCTGGTTCAGAAACGCCGGCACGGTCGTAGATGAAATCGTTCCGATTTCAAGGATGCTGCCCAGGGGGTCGACCGCGCCCGGAATGACTTGCGCTATGGCCGCATCGACTACACCGGTCCCACCCGGCGGCAGGGGCATCCAGTTTGACACCGACGCGACGTAATCCGCCGCAATGTCGTCGCAGGAGACATCGACATAGCCCGGCTGGTTCACCGCATCGCCCACCTGCGAAACCAGACCATTCCCCCCGGACACGCTGTCCCCCGCGAAGACGTGTGTGTTGCTCAGGATGTACTGAACACCGTTCACGTCCTGAACCAACGCCCCGAGCGTCCCGCTGCAACAGTATCCATTTGCCAGGTCCGACAGACCGCCGCCGGAAACGCCCAGCGGGATGGGGCGCGCCTGCCGCGCCGTGTGACTGACGGTAGTTCCCGGTTTGCCCTTCCCCGGCGCGGCCGAAGCGTCAAGGGCCGCGCAAACCAAGGCAACCACCAGGACAAAAGAGATCGTTCGAGAGAAAGCTGTCGTGCTCATGGTAGTCCCCTCCCTTACAGGGAGCCTGTTCGTCGAGCAATCACCATGTCGCCCAAACTTAGATGCAGTATACACCATAGGGCCAGTTTTTGGGAAGGGGGAGACAGAAGTCGTGCACCCCAGTAGTCGGCCACCTGATTGAACACAATGCCATTGACAGCTGGGGCCGGCCTACTGCATAGTCTGAACGGGGGTCTTTCCATCAAGCAGGAATAGGCAACGTGTCCAGTCCAAAACAATTATTGGAGCGTAACCGCGCATGGGCGCGCGAGATGGCCGCGCACGATCCCGAGTGTTTTCATAAGCTGGCGGCGCAGCAGGCGCCGGATTATCTGTGGATTGGCTGCTCCGACAGCCGGGTGCCGGCCAACCAAATCGTCGGCTTGCAGCCGGGCGAAATCTTCGTCCACCGCAACGTCTCCAATCTGGTCATCCAAACCGATCTCAACTGCCTCTCTGTCCTGCAATACGCCGTGGACGTGCTCCAGGTGAAGCACATCATCGTCTGCGGCCATTATGGCTGTGGCGGGGTGCTCGCCGCGTTGCGCAATGATCGCCTTGGCCTCATCGACAACTGGTTGCGCCAGATCCAGAACATCGCCGCCAAATATCAAACGGCGCTCGATGGCCTCTTCGATGAGGAGCAGCGCTGCGACAAACTCTGCGAACTCAACGTTATCGAGCAGGTGCTCAACGTCTGCCACACCACCGTCCTCCGAGACGCTTGGGCGCGGCATCAGGCCGTCGCCATCCATGGCTGGATCTACCGCCTCCAGGACGGCCTGATCCGTGACCTGAACGTTTCGATCAGCAATCCCGGGACTGCGGATCTGGCTTGTCGCGGCGCACTGCTGTCGCTGTAGCCGATCCCCTTGGTCCACTTCGTCCGTCCCGAAGTGTGAGAAAACTACCTTCGCCAGCGCGGGCAGCCAATCAAATTCTTGAGCTTGCGGGCATCACGAGTCGGGATCACTCTTGTCCAAAATAACACTTTGAAACCTAGAGCTTGACGAGGTCCTCCGCCGCTGCCCAAGAATTGGTTGTCTCTAACTGGTTCTTCTGCAACATACGGAGGGCTTTGTCATGGTACGGACCGCCAGTCTCATGCTGAGGGGCCACCCTGCGGACGGGCCTCCACCTCCCGCCCGTTGACACGCCCCCGCACGCTCCCCCACAATAGCCCTCTACGCCACGGAGGACAGGGGAACGATCATGCTGGCTCGGGTGCAATCATGCGCCGTTGTGGGTATCGAGGGATTTCCCGTTGCCATCGAGGTGGACAACGCCCCCGGCATGGAGCGCTTTCGGATGGTCGGCCTGCCGGACGCCGCCATTAAGGAAAGCGAGGAGCGCGTTTTTACCGCGCTGCGCAATTCGGGCTACCGCTGGCTGCGCGGGCGCACCATTGTCAGCCTCGCGCCCGCCGACATGCGCAAGGAAGGTAGCGCGCTCGACCTGCCCATCGCCATCGGCATGCTCGCTGCCAGCGGCCAGATTCCAGGGACGCGCCTGCCAGACTATGCCGTCGTGGGGGAACTCGCGCTCGATGGGGCGTTGCGGCCCGTGGCGGGCGCGCTGTCCATGGCCATCAGCGTGCGTAATCGCGGCCTCAAGGGCATCGTGCTGCCGCGCAAAAATGCGGAAGAGGCGGGTGTCGTCCATGGCGTCGATATCATCCCCGTGGACTCCCTACAGCAGGCCGCGGAATTCATCAACGGCGCCGCCGACATTACCCCACATGTCACGGATACCGACACACTGTTTCATGATGGCTCGTTTCATGTGCCGGACTTCAACGAAGTGAAGGGCCAGGCCCACGTCAAGCGCGCCCTGACCGTGGCGGCGGCGGGCGGCCACAACATCCTGATGATCGGTCCACCCGGCACCGGCAAGACCATGCTCGCCTCGCGCCTGCCCGGCATCCTACCGGACATGACTTTCGAGGAGGCGCTCGAGACCACGCAGATCTACAGCGTGTCACCTACGACCAACCACCGCCACGCGCTGATCGTGCGGCGGCCCTTCCGCAGCCCGCACCACACCGCAACCACTGTCTCGATTGCCGGCGGTGGCCAGCAAGCCACGCCCGGCGAGGTCAGCCTCGCGCACAACGGCATTCTCTTCCTCGACGAATTGCCCGAGTTCAACCGCGCCGCGCTTGAGGTCCTCCGCCAACCGCTGGAAGAGGGCCTTGTCCATATTAGACGCGCAAATTACTCTATTACTTTTCCATCACGGTTTATGTTGGTTGTGGCCATGAATCCTTGCCCGTGCGGTGGCCGAAATGATCGACGAAGGACCTGCCGCTGCAGTCAGGGAGACATACAACGCTACATGAACCGGCTCTCCGGCCCGCTGCTCGACCGGATTGACATCCATGTCGACGTGCCCGGCCTCTCCTTTGAAGAACTGACCGATCACCGCCTCAGCGGTCTGACCAGCGAAGAGGTGCGCACCAAGATCCAGGCCGCGCGCAATCTCCAGCGCGCCCGCTACAAGTCACAAGCCACCTGCAACGCGCACCTCGACACGAAAGCCATTCGCGCTCATTGCAACATGACCGACGGCGCCAAGCAAATCCTTGAAGCCGCCCTCGACCGCCTCGGTCTCAGCGCCCGCGCCTACGACAAGATCCTCCGCGTCTCCCGGACCATTGCTGATCTCGAGGAACAGGATGTTATCCAAGACCAGCATTTGGCCGAGGCCGTGCAGTATAGAAGTTTGGACAAATTTGGTCTTCTCTGACCGGCCAGAACGCCGACGCCGCTGGCGAAGGCGCTTGCCTCATGGGTGATTAAAGCGTCATGCCAAAGGCACAAGAGAGCGAATGATAGCGAGCAGGGGCGCCGGGAAGGTGCCGAGGAGAAGGGAAGTCGTGGCGAGGAGTTCATCCGGTTTTGGCCCGAAGAACATTCGTGTTCGGTTAAGGCAGGTTTAGCGCTGATTCCCGCCAGGTTCCACCGCAGTTTCGACGACTGCGCGAACGCTTCTGGATTCCCGCCTTCGCGGGAATGACGAAAGTCGTGGAATTAGCCCAAAATACCGTCATTCCCGCGAAGGCGGGAATCCAGAAGCGCCGGTGCGGGCGCCTTAACCGAACACGAATGGCCCGAAGAAGACCTTCTGCATGAACCGCAGCGAGTAGGCTGTGGCCAACACCGCACCGAGCGCGGCAACAGGCTGTGCGCCGATGCGAAGCAATGAACCACCTGGACCACTGTCACCCCTGCTGACCCTCTTGTCCCCGCTCGCCGTTTCTCACTTTGTCGTGCTATGGTGTAGGCGTCCGTGATCAACCACGTCAGCATGGAGTCATCATTATGGGCGGGCTGGGGTTCTTTCTGAACGGGATGGGGCCGGACTTGGCTGGCGGCCAGATCCAGGCGGTACGGCAGGCGAGCCAGGCACAAGCGGAAACAAAATCGGAGGTGAACGAATTACAGCGCCAAGTGGAACGCCTGGCGTTGCTGAACCAGGCGATGTGGGAGGTCCTGCGTGACCGGCTGGGCTTGAGCGACGCCGACCTGGAGGCGATGGCGCACGCCGTGGACATGCGTGACGGCACGGCGGACGACCGCATGACGGCGCAGGCGGTTCGCTGCCCAAGTTGCAGCCGCGTGAACAATTCGCGTCATGCAAAGTGCCTCTATTGCGGGCAGTTATTTGAGAAGCCCCTGTTCGGATAGGGACGGCAGGATTGGACGGCTCAGTCGGATTCGGACCGGGCGGACTTGAACGTTGGTCAGGATTCGCCGATCACGCCGCGTTCGGCATTGAACTGGTCTATGTATTTCGGGATGAGGACGAGATCCACCAACTGCCCGATAAGACACAGGCCGCCCGTCAGGAGCCAGATGATGCCGCTGACATACTTGCCCACATAGAATCGGTGGATGCCGAAGAGACCAATCAAACAAAGGCACCACAGGATATAGCCGACGCCGACTGAACGCATGGTCATTCTCCTTTCCAGGTTGAAAACTTTCTCCAACATACCGATCCGGGAGAGGCCTTATTACCCCTCCGGCAAAGTGGAACCAGGAAAAGATTGCCCGATGAGGGTCCTCAATGTCCATTCGCGAGAAATCGCCGCTCCTGCCGCGGCGATTGGGATGCTCCTGGACTCATTGTCCTCGCGAGAGGATCAGCTCTGGCCGCACGAAGATTGGCCGCGCATGCGCTTTGATCGGCCCCTGGGTGCTGGCGCCATAGGTGGCCATGGCCCGATTCGCTATACCGTGGAATCCTATGTGCTGGGCACGAGTATTCGGTTCCGATTCACCGCGCCGCGGGGATTCGACGGCTGGCACGGATTTGATCTCGATGTGGCACCGGGGCGACCGCCGCAATTGCGGCACACGCTGGAAATGCGTACGACTGGCTGGGCAAGCGTGACTTGGCCCTTGCTGTTCCGCCCGCTGCATGACGCCTTGCTCGAAGATTGCCTCTACAAAGCCGAAATCGCCTGTTGCGGCGATGGACAGAGACCAAGATGGGGACTGCGGGTGCGTATTCTCCGGTGGTTGCTGCGCCGCAAGCGCGGATGAGCGTCCCTGCCCTTTTTAGAGATGTCCCAAGATCACCAGCATCCCAATGGCCAGAATAAGCATCCCCTCGAGCACGGCCAGGAAATTACGCGCCGTGTTGACGCCCGCCGCGTAGTGGTCTTTCCCCAGGCGGCGAAATGCTTCGGGGAGCCGTCCCGATTCCTCGCCCGTCCTGATGTACGTCAGATCTTGCGCCAAGAAGAACTTCGATTGGGCCAGCGCTTCGTACAGGCTTTCTCCTTCCTGGACGCTGGGCGCCACCTGGAGCAAGCGTCGCCGCGCCAAGGGATGCGCCTGGGCCGCGTGGGCGGCAAACCCCAGGGCGCGGTGCGGGAGAAATCCAATGCTGAGGGTGAGATGCATGGCCCACGCGAAACGGGCCACCGACATGCGCTTCAATATCCATGAGGCGGGCCAGAGATGCAGGCCCGCCAGCCGGAGCGCCTTCCGCAGGGGAGGCATGCCGCGCATGACTGCGATCAGTATCAGAACGGCCGCCCCGGTGATCATGGCGGGCAGCAGCACTTGCTTGAACATCGTTTCGGCGCTCGCGCCCAACCAGAACAAGCGCAGCAGCGGAATGCCGAACATGATGGCCGCCACGACCGATGCCGGATAAGCAATCTGCTGCAAGAAGGTCTGGCGCAGGCGCAGCATCTCTTCGTAGTATTCCGTCAGGCCTTCCAAGACGTCGTGGAGCGTTCCAGTCTGTTCCCCAATGGCCAGCATCGACGTGAGTAACTCCGGAAAGCGGTGGCCGCAACGCTGGAGTGCGCCACCGAGCGTGTGGCCCGCTTCCAGATACCCCGCCACCTCCCGCGCCGCGCGCCGCAGCCCCAACGAAGGACCTTCCGCCGCCAGAAGCTCAAAGCTGCGCTGCAACGAAATGCCTGCGGCATAGGTGTGCAGCAAGTGACGGCAGAGGATGGCGCAGTGTTTGACGTTGAGCAAAGTCACTGTGAACACATATGTTGGTTGGGTCAACGGGTTGGCAATCCCTTGGATGGACAAGATGGTGGAATGGCGCATCGGCGTTTTAGACTTTAAGGACAAATCACCACGCGTTTGCC
>JACPGD010000377.1 GCA_016182645.1 Candidatus Hydrogenedentota bacterium
CGGGCGTATTCCTGGGCATCCCGCAAGATCTTTTCGAGGTCATGTACATAGCGCCTGGCTTCGACTTGGTCCACGAGCGGGGCAAGCAGGTGGGTTTTCATCGAAGCCACCACAAGCAACTGGGCCAGGTAGTCGTGGAGTTCGGTCGCCAGGGCATGGCGCTGGCGTTGTTCCTCTTTCAAGAGGTCATTGGCCAAGGCCCGCAACTGTTCGCTCTGGCGTTCAACCTCGCCCGTACGTTCCTGCACCCGCGAGTCGAGCGTGAGGGTCAGTAGTTCCAGCTCCCGCTCTTGTTGGACCATGGCCGAAACGTCGATAATTGCCAACCGGAAGCCGGTGGGAATTCTCTGACCGTCCTTGGTCAGGCTGCATTGCAGGCGCAAGTACCGCGGCCCTTTCAGCGGGTCGTTCGACACATCGATCTGGCATGACTGTTCCACTTCCTCGCGGAGAGCATTCTTGAGCATGTCGCGCAAGACCTCGTGGGAACCCGCGGCAATGAAGTGCGCCAGGGGCCGTTTGAGCAGGTGCAGGCGGGGCTTCCCCAGCAGGTCGGCGAGCGCGAGATTGGCTTCCACAATCGTGGAAGCCAGGTCGAGGCTGCAATAGCCGATGGGCGCGAAGTCATACAGTTCGTAATACTTGTCCCGGGAAAGTATCAGGTCATGCTGCGCGCGCCGCAGTTCCTCGTTCTGGATTTCGAGTTCGGCATAGGCGGTGCGCAGTTCATGCAGGATCTCGTGGAGATTTTCGCTACCACGGTGATGCGCAAACAGAGGGTTTTCCTGGAGGAACGCCTCCGCCTGCTGTCTCAATTGGGTGGGCTTTGGGTCTTTTTCCCGCATGTCCGCGGCTCCCGGGGGAATCATCTATTCATTCTATCCCTTATCCCCCTGCTTGTCCATCTTGTCATGGGCGGCCAGGATTCTCTCGTCGCGCTCGCCCTTTAATTGCTCAAGGTCGATGAAGTTAATGACCACGCCATCCATGCCGCTATCCTTCTTCTTGTAGGGAAGAATGCGCATGAGGTGCCAATGGCCATCCTGGGACTGCACTTCTTTTTGGAGCGGCTTCCGGGTTTCATTCACCAGGGCGCAATCGTCCACCAATTTGGTTTGTTTCAATTCCGTTGCCAAATGGTTCAACGGCCGGCCCACATCTTGATCCATGATGTTGATCACGCGTTTGGCTTGGCTGGTGAAGCGCCGGATACGCAGGTCTTTGTCCAAGAAAATAGTTGGCATATCCAAGCTGTCAAGAAAGAGCTTCATCTCTTCATGAAGCACGGTCAGTCCTTCCACCTTCTCCTGGAGTTCCTCGTTGACCGTGGCCAACTCCTCGTTGAGCGATTGCATCTCTTCGCGCGAGGTCTCTAGTTCTTCATTCGCGCTCTGCAATTCTTCGTTGGTCGATTGATATTCTTCATTGACCGAGCGTAGTTCCTCGTTCGACGTCTCCAACTCCTCAACCATCGTCTGCAAGTTGTCGCGGGTGTTGGCCAAGTCCCGCTCCAATTCCTCGACATAATGCACGGTTTGCCTTCCGCGCGCTTTCGCCCGTTTGTCTTTGGTGACGGCTGAGTGTTGGTCATGAAAGGAAACAAGGACAAGCCCCTCCAGAAGGGGGTGTTCGTGAATAAGTGGCTCAAGGACTACGTTCACTTCGGCGAAATCGCCATTGGTTTTTACGCGCAAGCCTTCATAGGCAATCCTTTTGCGTTGGCTTGTGCAACTGCGGATCAACCCAGGCAATTTCGAGGCAAGACCCTCCCGGGCCATCTCCAACACATTGAGCCGCGCGTGCCCGGCGGAAGGCTCGAGGTATTTCCCCGTGCGGCCGTGGATGTAAATGATTTCCCCGTGCGGACTCACAAGGACCGAAGTGGGCGCGAAATGCTTCAGTAGACATTTTTCCGCCAGTTGGATCAGGGAGGGTGTGACCACGCGGGGTTCCGCCGCCTGATTAGTAATCTCCTGGGGCCGAAGAGCAAATTCGAGCATGGGCTGATTGGTGGCCGCCTCCCGGCGCCGGTAGAGTTTCCATTTTACGTCCAGCGTTTGAAAGAGATCCGCGAATTCGCTGACCGATTCAGAGGTCCCCAAAAAGAGGATTCCGCCGGGTCTCAGGCTGAAATGCAGCAGGGGCAGGACCTTTCGCTGCAGTTGAGTGTCGAGATAAATGAGTAGATTGCGGCAGCAGATAAAGTCAATTCGCGTGAAGGGTGGGTCCTTAATCAGGTTCTGGAGCGCAAAAATGACCATTTCACGGACTTCACGCTTCACACGAAAGTGTGAGTTTTCCTGCACAAAGAATCGTTTCAGACGTTCCGGATCGACATCGTCACTAATGTGGGCGGGAAAAACACCGAGCCGCGCGCTCTCAACGGCTTCAAGATTGATGTCGGTGGCAAAGATTTGAACATGCAGGTTCTTATGTCTGCTTTCCATGTATTCCTGCATGATGATGGCCATGGAATACGCCTCTTCTCCGGTCGATACGCCGGGTATCCAGATGCGCAACTCATAGCCGTCCGGCTTCTGATCGAGCAATTCCGGTAAAATGCGCTCGGCGATGAACTTCCAGGCTTCGGGGTCGCGGAAAAAATTCGTGACACCAATCAGCAATTCGCCAAATAACGTGTTTAGCTCCTGCTGGTGCTCTTCGAGGTAGCGGAGATACGCCGGGTACTCGGAGAGTTGATGGATTCCCATCCGGCGCTTGATGCGGCGCAGCAACGTCGAAGTCTTGTAATTGGAAAAGTCATGGCCTGTATGCTTGCGGAGCAGGAACAAGACTTTCCGGAGGGCTTCCAGGGTCGCTTGATCCGCGGGCTTTTCGGCGCTGGCCGCCTTGCCTCGAACTTTGCTGAGGTATTCCCGAATGTGCCGCGGCATTTTTTCCGGCGGCAGCACCAGATCGGCCAGGCCGGAAGCAATCACGCTGTTCGACATGCTGGGGAAACGCGCGGTGGAGGGTTCCTGGGCGATGACCAGCCCGAACTGCTCTTTAATCGTCTGTGCCCCATTGCTGCCATCACTCCCTAGACCGGAGTGAATGACGGCCACGGCATTTTCCTTGGCCGCGACGGCGAGGCTCCGGAGAAACACATTGATGGGACCAGGAGAAGAATCGCGGGACCGTTCCTGAAAGTGGAAGCGCCCCTTTGCGACGAGAATATCGGCCTGAGGGGGGATTACGTACACGTGCTTGGGCTCGAGGGGCATCTTGTCACGCACTTGCAACACCGGGAGGGCGACATGCCTGGTGATTAATTCCGGCAGATGGCTGGGCTTGGAAGGCTCGAGATGGGTCACGATCACGTAGGCATAATTACGGCGCGGCTCCACAGTTGTAAAAAATGATTGAAGTGCTTCGAGTCCTCCCGCCGACGCGCCCAAGCAAATTACCGGGAAGGAAAGCTCCGGGACTTCGACATCCGGCGGCGCCGCTTTGGGTTTGGGCGATGGTTTGGCGGCTTTGTTCTCGCCCTTTGGGCGCTTTGCTTGGACCTTCCGCTTGGCGGGTTTCGCTGGTGCAGTTGCCTCCTTGGCTTGAACGGGCTTTGATTTCATGGGATTACCTCTTGCCGGTTCCGGATGAGGAGTGGATGCCGGGAGAATCTTGAGTTACTCCCACTCGCTGGCCATTTGTGCAGCATTATACACCCCGGCGCGCGGGAACGGGGTGAGAACGTGAGAACGGGCGTTACAGGACTTTTGCAGCGGGCGGCTCGCGTTAATAGAGTTTTGCGATGGCGGCCTTGATGTCGGCTTCCATGGCCACCACGACCTCGACCTTGCGGCCCGAAGCGCGCTCGATATCTTCGATGGCGACCAGATCGACCGGATTGGCCATGACGAGGATCATGGTGTCGTCGCGCGTCTCGAGCGGGATGCAAACATGTTTCTGGGCCAGCCGCTCGCTCAATAGGTGCGCGGCGTCATCGCTGATGGCGCGCCCATCGAGGCGGACAAAGTCGACACCACATTGATAGGCCAAGGCGTGAGCGACGGCTTCCTCGCCGGCCAGCTTCCGCTCGACCAGTATCGACCCAAAGTGCTGATGTGGGTTCCTCTTTTGAAACTCGAGGCACTCATTGACTTGTTCTTGCGTCAGAATTCCAGCGTCGACGAGCAACTCGCCCATGCTGCGTTTCTGGCCATTCGTCTGCCGGGCAATCGCCTCTTCAACGCGCTGGGCTTCGGAAAGTTCGGGCGCGGCGCCTGACTCCCGCCGGAGTGCCTCCAACTCACGCCGTAAGCGCCGGACCTCGTCATTGGCGGATTCCACTTCCTGCAGGGCCTGGGCCAGTTGGGCCGCGATAACGGCCTTCGTGCCGCGGGCGGTTTCCAACTGCAGTTTTTCTTCGAGCGCCTGCACCACGGCCTTGGAGTCGCGCAACTGTTTTTCGAGTGACGCAACCTCCTCCTTCTTCGCTGAATGTTGCAATTCTTCTTTGAGCGCGGCCATGGACGCGCGGCCCTCCTCGAGATCACGCTCGATTTGGGTCTTTGTCGCCAGCAGCGCATCGCCGGCTGCGGTACGGCTTTCCACTTCCTGGCCCAACCGCAAGTTCTGCTCTTTCAGTGAGTCCAAGTCGCGATCCGCGGCGGCCAACTTCTCGGCGGTTTGGGCCGCTTCCTTCCGCAGCGCGTCAAACTCCTCCTGTTGCTGTGCGGCACTCTCCCGCAACCGCACAACCTCCACCCCGATCTCCTCCTGTTCATGAAGAGCCTGTTGGCTGGATTCCAGTTCCGCGCGGAGCCGCTGTAATTCCAATTCTGCCGAGTCGGTCTTCTTCTGTTGTTGGACCAGTTCTCCCTCCAACTTTGCCACCTGTTTTTCGAGCGAGGCCACCTTGTCACGGGCCGCCTCGTTCGAGGCCAGGCGGTCGCCAAGTTCCTGTTGGACCTCCTTCAGGCGATCGGCTGCTGCGTGTTCCGCAGCGCGTGCCTCTTCGGACCGTTTCTCGGCCGTTTCGCGGTGGGACCGTTGTTCCTTGAGGGCCTCGCCGAGTTGGGCCAGTTCCGCTTCGAGCGTCGTAATTCGCTGCTGGGAAGTGGTGTCATTCAGTTCCTGCTGGACCGCATCGCGAAGCTGTTCCAATTGGGCCTGGAGCACATGGGCCGCGTCGGCCCATTGCTGTTGATAATTCTGAAGTGCGCCGGAAAGCGCGGCAAAAAGGTGGGTGGCCTGGCTGGCCTCGTTACGGGAGGGGGAAGTTGCGCTCACGAAGAATCACCCTTTCCAGCGGCTGGCTTGCCGCCTCCAGCGGCTTCACACACCGCGATCTGACCCTGCCCATACTGGTGCAGGTGAAGTATATCCACTGCATGGAAAGCTGTCAAAGGACTTTTGTGCCTTGAGTCAAGGACTTCAAGTTTGCGAGGGCCCGGAGCGGGACGCCTACTGCCCGCCGAGCGTAATCTGGAGGGTGCGGGGCGCGACACCTTCTTGGCGATTGTCCTTGGGCGGCGGCCAGGTGGCGCGCAATTCGTCCTGATAGAGGCCAATCTTCTGGTCTGGAATCCGCTCAAATCCCAGCTTAAACGCCGGGCCACCCACGACGAGTGTGTAATCGTCCTGTTCCTCATCGAGAAACTGGGGATTCGAGATCATGCTTTCGCGATCAAAACCTCGCGACCGCCATGATTCCCAGGGGACCAACTGAGCGGTCCGGGCCGAAGCTTCGCGCCAAAGGATGCGGACCGGTTTTTCGTAGTGGCAGATGAGGTTCTGGTCGATCTTGGTGGTGGATTCGGCAATTTGCTCCACGGCGTAGGCCACGGCGGTTTCAGGTGCGGCGGTAGTGACCGTGGGACCGCGAAAATCGTCGTGCTGATAGCTCACGATATTCCGGATAAAACGATTACCCACCGGCCGGTGCGGATCCTGCATGTCAAGCAGTTCGGGATAACGCTCACTGTAGGGAGGATGTCGATAGTTGACCTCCTCCAAGCGTTTTTCAAGCAGGGTCCAGGGGAAATTGTCCCAGCGGGCGTCGATGTGCAGCGCCGGGATACACTCGGCAAAGATATTATTTTCAACAACGTTGTCGCGGCCACCGCCAATCACCACTCCCCCCAGCGGCACCCTATAGACAATATTGCTCTCGACGTGGGTCCCACTGGCCGCATCCGCCAGGTAGATCCCCCATGCTCGGTGTGGGGACTCATAGGTCGCAGTCTCTTCGTCGGGTTCCCCGGCCAGGCCAAAGCCGTAGATGTCGTGCACACTATTGAAGCGGAAGACATTGCCGCGCTCGGACCAGTCGCGGCCCATGTAAAAAGCGCCGGTGTCCCCCGTTTCCAGGCACACGTGGTGCATCTCATTGAACTCAATCAAGTGATCGTTTCCACTTAATTCAATGGCACACTGCGGCATGTCGTGGAGGAGGTTGTTGGCCACGCGCTGGCCAACACCGGCGACAGAGATCCCGGGTTCACCGGTGCGCCACACTTCCGCGGTGTGGTGGATGTGATTGTTCTCCGCGACATGACCCCCGGGCGTGAGGCTGTGCCGATCACCGCCTTCGAGGCGAATGCCGCCACGGCCCGTGTGGGAGATATCGTTGCCGGCGACGCGGTTGTTGTTCCCCCCGCTAATCACCACGCCCCGAGCGGCCGCGGCGGTGATGACATTGCGCGCGACAAGGCAATGCGCTGCGTTCTTGACGACCACCGCGTCCGCGGTGGCGCCAACCAGTTCAAAGCCGAGGATCGCAACATGGTGGGCGCCGTCCACCACGAACAGACTCTCTACAGTCGCAAGCGCGGTTTCAGTTTGAGCGTTTTCGGGCGGCCAGAAGAAGAGGTGGCCAGTCTCGCGGTCCAAGTACCACTCTCCTGGGGCGTCCAATTCCGCGCGCACGTTTTGGATAAAGAACCGCCGGCCGGGCCGGATCTCATAGGGGAGGTCTTCGGCCAGAGTGATGGTGCGGCTGTCCGCATCAATGCGGGCGACGCCGGCGAGGGCCTGAAACCAGTCATATTGTGGCCAAATCGAGATCTGAGCGCCCGGCGCGTTCCACAATGCGATTTGACCGGACGCGCAGTGAAAACCGCGCTGGGGCGCGTCTTCGTCTGGGGCGCTCACGAAGGCCCAACCGCCACCGGGCAGTTCCCCGTCGCCCACGTTCGGCCAGCGCGCCAGCGTCATTCTTTCACCATTGTTGAGAAGTTGCACGCTTGCCCCGTCCGGCAGCTCGATGGGGGCGACGTCGAACTCTTGAATGTTGGCTTCACTAGAAATGGGCGCGGGCAGGGGTTGGCCGGCGACCAGCCGCACCGGCTCGAAGCGGTAGGGCTGCCACAGCATCGGCGAGGCTTCAGTGCCGCTCTCGTATCGGCTGATGTAGAGGGGTTCGGCCAGGTAATAAGTGCCGCCGCGGACAGAGACGGTGCCCCCCTCGGGGAGGCCAGTCTCCAGGGCGTGTGTGCGCAGTAGTGTCTGGGCCTGCTTTAGCGAGGCCACCGGCCCGTCGGTGCCGGAAGCATTGGGATCGGGCAGCGTGCCGCTCCAGGCGTCGTTCCCATTGGTGGCGACAAAAAAGGTGGGCGATGCGCCAGTGGCCAGCCAGGAGAGCACCGTCACGGCATTGAAGACCAGTATCGGCATCACGTCACCACTTGCCGGCGCAGGTGCTCGAGATATTCTGGACGGCGGTTGCGCAGCTTCCCGGAACTGACCGCGGCGGCGTAGTCGCGCACCCACTCGATGGCCGCTTGTTCGCCCAACGCGCGCACGAGGGCCTGGTAGAAAACCGCCGGATCATCCGGCATCAACTCGAGGGTGCGCTGGCCCCAGCTCCAATGCGCCTGAAGCATCTTGTCCGTCAAGCGGGCCGGCCCGGTGCGCGTGAGCAGGCGGCGGCAAGCTATCAGTTTCAGTTGGAGTTTTCCCCTGGCCGACTTGCGGACCACGAAATCACCCGAGGCGATTTCGGGCATGTCCATGCTGGTGTGTTGGACAGGATCATAGGTCCGCACAATAATCTCCGCGATCATCCCCTTGAGGTGTTCGGTCTCGGCAATGGAGAACACGTGCCGCCGCTGAACGTTGATGATGAATTGGAGCGATTTGTCGACGCCCAATTCTTCGAATCCTTCGAGCCACTGCGTCATGTAAGCGAATACTTCGCGGCCGAGTTCACGCCGCCCGTGGCGGTCCGGCAAATAGATCTTACCGGAACGGTAGGGGCGGACGACGTGTTCGGGGGCCCGTTCGTGCAGCACCTGAAGGATGTTGTATTCATTGCGGGCCACCAGGCTGCATTCCTGGTGGTTCTTGGCGACGACGAGCGCGAAGGACGCTTCGGTTCTCTTGTCCGCCGAAGCGCGCACGCGGAAAATCAATTGGAAGCGGCCTTCCTGGAACAGTTCAAAGTGTAGTGCTTTAACCTGGACTGGCCCCAGTGCGGCCATAACACTGGGGACAATGAATTTGTCGCGCTGTGTGCGCAGCATGTGATCCACCGCGCTGCTCAGGGTTTCCAACTGGAAGAACCGGCGCAGTTCGTTGCCCCAGAAATCGTACATGGGGCGGAACCCGCTCCAGCGGGTGCGCGGTCCGGCGTGGATGGCGGGGCGGGGTGAGACGGATTTCTTGCTGGAAGGTGAACGGTGCTGCATGGGTGTGTGGGGCGTCAGAACTCAGACGCGGAGGTAGTCGGCCTGCCAGTGTTTGACCAGCCGCTTGATGGCATCGGCGGTGGCGATTTTTTCGGCGAGCACTTTTTCGACCAGTTCGGGCATTTCGCGGTCGGAGGCAAAGCGCAAGCCAATGAGTTGGGGCAGTGTCAGTGCTTTCGCGCGCTCATGCAGGTCCTTCGGGAGGACCCGCTCGAGACGGAGCTGCATTTCGAGTCGAATGACCCGGTCCTGGACACACAGGGAGTAGCGGCGCATTTTCAGCATCAGTCCCAGCAAGACAGCGGCAGTGATCATGACGGCGGTGGCCAACAGGGCCGCCGCCGCTGGCGTGGCGTTCAGCAGATAGATGCCCGCCAACGCTGCAACGCTGGCGAGGACCACTCCCAGCGCCGCCGCGTATATCGGGCGATCAACGGCGCGGTGGTTGGCATAGTTTTGCGGGGACTGCTCGGCCATGGGGCCTCCAGAGGGTGCAAGAGCGCCTTTGACTAAGGGACTTGACGGTGTCCCACCCAACCGCCTAGATTGCGGTATTATCGTGTGTGACCCCGGAGCCGATCAAGGACGCCTCCGTAGTGCCGCGCTCACCGAGCGCGGCACTTTCGGAAACCAGGCTTTCCACTTAAGTTTGAGGACAAGACTTCGATTCAAGAAATGTCGCGTTCGGCGAACGCTGCACTATGGAAAACCTGTAAAGAAGGAGACCGCCAAGCATGCTGAGCGAGACTGATCGAGAATTCTTCTGGGAGGAGGGCTATCTGCGCATCCCGCAGGTGTTTTCCCAGGTCGAAATGGATTCGTTGGAGAAGGAGCTGGAGTTTCTCTTGGGCGAGTGGGCGCAGACCGATATGGGCTGGACGGGCCCGTGGCGGCGTGCGCTGATGGACGAGCAGACGGAGAAGAAATCCAAGCTGACCTCCCTGCACGATCTGCACTTCTATTCGGAGGCGTGGTGCCGGGCGGTGGCGCAGAGCACACTCACGGAAGCGATGGGCGACCTGCTCGGGCCAAACGTCGAATTACACCACACGACGCTGCACCTCAAGCCGCCCGAGACGGGACATCCCTTTCCCCTGCACCAGGACAACGCCTTCTATGAGCATGAGACTGACAAGTACATCGACGTGCTGGTACACCTGGACGACACTTGCCACGAGAACGGCGAAATACGATTCCTTGCGGGGTCGCACAAGGAGGGATATTTACCCCACGTGACGCAGACGCCCGAAGGCCCTTGCACACCACACCTGCCGACGGATGTTTACCGGTTGGAAGATACAGCGGCCGTTCCCGCAAAACGCGGCGACGTAGTGATCTTCAACATCTTCACCGTGCACGGCAGCCACATCAACCGGACCCACCGCATGCGGCGCCTCGTGCGCGTCGGCTACCGCGACCCGGCCAACCGGCAGATTGCGGGCCAGAGCCTAGGCCGGCCCGGCCTCATGATCCGCGGCCTGCGCCCGAAAACCTGGCAGACGGTGCCTTTCTCCACCGAAGTGAAGTTGGCCTGAGCGGATAGGCCCCAAAAGTGTTCCTGATGGTATACTCTGCTTATAGGCCTTCCGCTGGGTAAAGCTGATGCGAATTGCCAAACTCGATTGGGATGACTACCGGATAGAACACGTTGCAAGACACGGTGTCGAACCCGACGAAGTCTGGCAAGTGTGTGGAGATCAACTGCATCTGGCGCACAGGGAAGGGCGTCGACGTTATCGGCTCTATGGTCAGACAAAAGATGGCCGATATCTCTTTGTAGTCTTGGAGCAGATTGAAGGCACGATGTACAAGCCGATTACGGCGCGCGACATGACTGACAACGAAAAAAGAAATTACCGGAGGCTGCGGCGATGAATAAGCTGTTGATACCCGAATTCAAGACCTACGAAGAAGAGGCGGCGTTTTGGGACCAGCTGGACACCGCGCCGTATATGGAAGATGACGGGGAGTGGTTTCGATTTGAGACGCCAAATAAGCGCGCGATCCGTGTTTCAATACTTCCAGAGCTTGCGGATGAAATCTTGCAGCGTGCACGCGCCCAAGGCGTTTCCGTTGAAACACTGGTGAACGTTCTTCTCCTAAAAGACATGCAGGGGTCTTCCGCAGCCGGATTATAATTTGTGGGCAAAGTGGGGATGCACCTCTTTTTCGGTCCGCGACGGCTCTTTCGACGCAGGTGTGGGCCGCCTCTCGACCGTGGATATTACGGACGGTTGAAGATCCCGAAGAAGATCATGCGGAACAGTTCGCGGACCGAAAGCACGACGTTAAATATCAAGACCAGGAGTACGTCGACCAGGGGGATATCGGGTATTACGGATACTCTCAGGAAGGTGCGCAATTCCGGTGGACTCAGCGTGCCATTGCCGTTGAAATCCAATTCATCGAATTGAGCCTGGGTTAGGCACTCAACACCGGCCATGGCCTCCTCGGCGCTCAAAAGACCATCGCCATTCGTGTCCAGTTCGTCGAACCGGTCGATGAGGTCTTGTGCCGCGGCTTCAAGATCCGGACATTCCTCACCTTCACCCTCGCCCTCTCCTTCACCTTCACCCTCGCCCTCGCCTTCACCCTCGCCTTCACCTTCACCCTCGCCCTCTCCCTCACCTTCACCCTCGCCCTCGCCTTCACCCTCGCCTTCACCCTCACCCTCGCCCTCTCCTTCGCCTTCACCCTCGCCTTCACCCTCACCTTCGCCTTCGCCGGGACAATCGACGCTCAACTTGAAATCGTCGACAAACATCAAGTCAAACGTTGTGCCGGGACCGTCCGAGACCAATTTGACTTCAATGCTTAGCGACACGAGGCTGCCCTTCGAACTCGGAGTGAACCCTGTCACCATAACGTTCTGGGGTACAAGTGTGGCGAAATCCTGTAGATCCAGGCTGGACTTTAGAAGGCCGTCGACGCGAACCTCGAGACGAGAGTCACGAGAAGCATCGTGTTCAAACTTCAGGGCCGCAAAGTTCAGAGAATATGATTCAGTCGGCGGCAGATTGCTGGTAGTGCTGAACGCCAGGGCGAACGCTGGATCCAGGTTAATCTGGAGCGCGAGCGAGTGGTCACCTTCCAGGATTATCCCGGGGCAGGTGCCATCGCACACCACCACCGTTCCATCATCCGGATCCGATACATCTCTGTCCCAGCCCGGTGGCGGCTGGAAGGGATTGCCCTCTTCAAAGCCTCCGTTCCGGGGACCAATAATCCCGCCACAAACCGGTTCGCCCTCTCCTTCGCCCTCTCCTTCGCCCTCACCTTCACCCTCACCTTCACCTTCTCCTTCGCCCTCTCCCTCTCCCTCGCCTTCACCCTCGCCCTCTCCCTCACCCTCTCCCTCACCCTCTCCTTCGCCCTCACCTTCA
>JACPGD010000373.1 GCA_016182645.1 Candidatus Hydrogenedentota bacterium
GCTCCGGCGCAGTGCGCTCAGTCTGAACGGCGGGCCCGGCGTCAGTCACGAACCGGTCCCGATCACGCACGCGATTTCTTACATGCGCGACAACTGGACCTGCTTCCTCTGCCACAATTTCGGCTTTGGGCTGCTCGCCTTTGTCACCTACGGCTACTCTGCCTGGGTGCCTACCTTTTTCGGCCGCGTCTTCGGTTGGACGCCAGCCGAAGCCGGCGTTTGGTTTGGCGTAACCGTTATGGTTTTTGGTTCATTGGGAATCCTGTTCGGCGGGTATCTGGCCGACAGGCTCTTGCACCATGGGTACCGTGACGCGAAGATGCGCGTCGGCTTCTTCGCCGCAGTGTGCAGCATTCCCTTTGGCGCGCTCTTCCCGATAGCGTCGAGCGCCATGGTTTCGTTGGCCCTGCTGGCCGCCGCGACCTTCATTCTCGCGATGCCGTTCGGCGTTGCCCCTGCCGCTATTCAGGAGATGATGCCGAGCAGCATGCGGGGCCAGGCCTCGGCCATCTATCTTTTCGTGGTGAATCTTATTGGAATGGGCCTGGGACCTTCAGCCGTGGCTTGGTTTACGGATTACGTCTTTCAGAATGAGGCGATGGTTGGGCGCTCACTGCTCGCCGTGAATATGATCGGCGCCATCTCGGCCGCCCTCCTGCTCGGTTTTGGCTTGGCCCACTTCCGCACCAGCATCCAATACCTCGAAGCCTGGCACGCCCGCGCGGAAACAACCGCCAGCCCGTCCCTTGAGGCGGCGGAAACCGCAAGCGCCGAAGCCTGACACTCTGACGGAATAGCAGGCGCGCCTTGCCCACGGTGCAGACAAAGGGCTTGGCTTCTTGCACTTTCTTCTGACTTCTGAGTCTTAGGGCACTACTCTGTCGGATCGGTCCGATCCGACCGATACGGCCAATCCAACCTCGGCCACCAGTCTCGACCACCTCACGCCGCACGCTGCTATTGTTTACCCCAACCCTCGCGCAACACCCGTTCCGCATTGCCGTTCAGGAACTTCCGCACCTGCTCGACCGAGTACTTCTCAAGCAGCCACGCGCGCACGTTGTTGTACTCTCTCGGCGATTTCCAATCGCGTGGGACACCCGTGAAGCCGTCGAAATCGGAACCGAACGCCACCACGTCATCGCCGCCATGCTCGATGAGGTGCGCGACGGTCTTCAGGAGCACTTCCCGGCAGTCACGTATCTCTGGCCGACTCAGCCAATAACTCATGGCGATGATCCCCACGACGCCGCCGGTATCGGTGATGCGGCGAATGTCTTCGGGCGTGGGGTTCATTGGGTAGGGTGCCAGCGCGTGTACGCCCACGTGGGACATAACGACAGGCCGTTTTCGGGGATGCTCCGCGGCCAAGTCCAGCACTTCTTTGCGAAACTGGGGCGTGCCGTGGGTCATGTCCACGATCATGCCAATGTCGAGCATCCGCTCGATTAATTCACGGCCCCAGGGCGTCAATCCTGTCTCCAGTTGGAATTTCTGCTTGAAACATCCCAGCTTCCGCAGCAGGATCGTCTCGGGGATGGCGTCCACATTCCAGCAAGCCTCGTTGGGATACATGTGCGGGACAATCATTTTGCAGACACCGCGCTCGAAGAAGTCCTGGAGATTGTCCAGATTGCCATTCAGGTGGTGGGCGCCCTCCATGCTGTTGAGAATCGCGATTTTCCCCTCGCTCCAGATGCGCTGCATCTCCGAAAACGATTTCGCCACTTCGATATGTGGCCCCCGGCGCGCCACGGTGTCTCGAATCACCCAATCCAGATGGTTTAGGTACTCCCGGGCCATATCGTCCGGCACTTCCGTGAAAATGCGGTCGAGCGTGTCGTTCCAGGGGCGCTGCAATCGGATGGGCCAGCAGTCGTCCAGCCAGCCGCGTTCCGTCACATAGGTGGCGCAGAGCAGTCCTTTGACGTTGCCCTCCAGCAGTGCGTCCAGGTCCGTGCGCAACGTAAAAGGGAAGAGAAAACCCGGCGGATGGTGGCGGCGCCAGAAGCGCCGCTTGAACATGTAGGTTTTCAGCGTCGGATGTGTGTGCAGGTCGAGCACATAAAGTGAGGGATCGTGCTCCGGCATAGTTGTGTTCCTCTACGTGGCACTCTGACTTGTCCGGCCTCTCGGACATGTCTGAAGCGTCCGTCCGATCAGTCCAATCCGACCGCTCCGTCTGATTCCAACACCTCGCATCCAGTGATGCCACCCGGATCAGACGGTGACAGGCACGCCTTCCTCCTGAATTCCGACGTTGGTCACGCCTTCTGCCTCCAGAGCAGACTTGAGCGCGGCCAGGGGTGCGGGTTCACCGTGCACCAGCAGGATGCGCTCGGCCTGGCCTTTGAATCTCGCGCCGAAAGCAATCAAGTCGCTCCGGCCTGCATGCGCGCTGAACTCGTTGATGATCTTCACCTGCGCATTGAGTTGGCGCTTCACCCCCAGAATCTTCAATTCGCGCTGGCGCTCGACAATCCGCCGGCCCAGGGTGTGCTGCGCCTGGAACCCAATAATCATCACGGTATTGCGCTCGTCTTCCACGTTATTCTTCAAGTGATGCAAAATGCGTCCGTGCTCACACATCCCC
>JACPGD010000374.1 GCA_016182645.1 Candidatus Hydrogenedentota bacterium
CATCAACTGCACCAGTGGTACGGGCGATGCCTGTGGGGTGTGCTTGCCCTGCCGCAAGATGGAGCACGGCACGCATCCGGATCTCCGCGAGTTCTTCCCGACGAAGAAGTCGCGGATCATCCCCGTGGAGACCGTCAACGAAATCAATGAACTGACGGCTTACCGGTCCCACGAAGGGGGTTATCGCGTGTGCATCATCCATGAGATGGATCGGATGATGCCGCCGGCCCAGAACCATTTTCTGAAAACGCTGGAAGAACCACCCAGTGCCACGGCGTTCATACTATTGACGGAATATCCCCGCCGCTTGTTGCCGACCATCCTCAGCCGGTGCCAGCAGGTACGATTTGGGGCGTTGAAACGCTCGACCGTAACGGACCTCTTGCGCGCGCAACGGGACGTGCCGGGGCCAGTCGCGGCGGCCATTGCGGCCATCTCGCAAGGCCAGATGTCGCGCGCCCTGGACTTGGTGGACACGCCCAAGCGGGAGGAGGTGTTAGAGGCGGCCTCGCAGTTGGCGCAGGGCAGGGACCCCCTGGTGGTGAGCGAGGACTTTGTGCGGAAGATCCGGGCCGCTTCCGAGGCGCTGATGGCCAGGACCAAGGCCGAGATGCAGCAGGAAGTGCAGCCCGATCTGTCGCGCGAAGAGCGCGAAGAGCAAAAGGAGGAAATGGAGGCGCTGCTGGCACGGCTGGTCCGCCAGGAGGTGATGGAGTACCTGTATCTGCTGAAGGCGTGGTACCGGGACGAACTGGTTTTTGCCGCGTCGGGAAATGCTGACCACGTCTGGAACCGGGACCAGGCAGCCAGAATGCAAGAAAGACAAGTGCCCCAGGAACCTGATAAACTGGCGGAAATTGAAAAGGCATGGTTGTATATCGAGCGCAATCTGCGCGTGGAACGCGTATTTCGAGACCTATTCTTTACCCTGGCGGTATAGCGCCGGTAGTTCTAATAAGGAACCTGCATGTACACCGTTAAGATCCGGCTGCGAAAACCGCGCCGTGTATTTTGTTTCCTCTGCGACGACGTGACGCTGCAACGGGACGAGGAATGTCTCGTGCAAAGCGATCGCGGTCTAGAATGGGGGCGCTGCATTCTGCCGCCGGAGCCCTGCCCGCCGGAGATGGAGCGCCGCTACACGATGCGGGTGGTGCGCCGGGTGGACCAGTCTGACTTGGCCACTCACCAGTACCTGGTGCAGGAAGAAGCAAAGGCGAGGGGGATGTGCCTCGAGCGGATCAAGCGCCGCAATCTCCCCATGAAACTCGTGGACGTCGAATACACGTTTGACAAGAAGAAGGTGATCTTTTACTTCACGGCCGACGACCGGGTGGATTTTCGGGAATTGGTCCGTGACCTGGCGCACGAACTGCGCACGCGCATCGAACTGCGGCACATCCAGGTGCGCGATGAGGCGAAGATGGTGGGCGGCATCGGCTCCTGCGGGCGCGAACTCTGCTGCTCGACTTGGCTGAACGACTTCAAGCCCATCAGCATGCGGATGGCCAAGCGCCAGAACCTCTCGCTTAATCCGTCGAAAATCAGCGGCCAGTGCGGGCGGTTGCTTTGCTGCCTGAGCTACGAAAACGACCAGTATGAGGAGATGAAGCGCCGCGCAAGGCAAAACGTGCCGGAACTGCCGGTCGAGGAAGACGAAATCGATACGGCGCTTGAAGACGCTGTGGAGGAGGCCGCGCTTGTTGCGGACGAGCGTGGCGACTGGCCCGTGGAACCGCCGGAGGAGAGACGGCAGGCCCAGGAGGGTCCGCGTGGCGAGGAGATCCGGCACAAACACCGCCGGCGCAAGCGCGGTCAATACGATCAGCCCCAAGGCCCGAGACCGACCTGAGTACCCGCGCCGGCGAAGACCTGGGCTGCCGGCAAAGCGCAGCCCGGCATTACAGGAGGACCGAGTCAGACTCCCATGGTGCTTGTCGATACACACTGCCATCTTCAGGCCAACCAGTTTCAGGAGGACCGCGAGGAGGTGCTTGCCCGCGCGCTCGCGCGGCTGGATTGGCTGGTGGTCGTTGGTGACGATCTGCCGACGAGCTCGCTGGCGGCAGATCTGGTGCGGGACCGCGTTTACGCTACCGCGGGGATACACCCCTATCATGCATCGAACGTGGACTCGGAGACGCTGGATGAATTGCGCGCGCTATTGGCCCGCCCTGGGGTGATTGCCTTGGGCGAAATTGGTTTGGACTACTTCCATGAGTATTCGCCGCGCGTCGATCAGGCGCGGGCTTTCGAGCAGCAACTGGCCCTTGCGGGGGAATTGCGCAAGCCGGTGGTCATCCATAATCGAGACGCGGATGCGGATACGCTGGCCATCCTGCGCAACCATTCGGAACGCTTGCCGGGATGCATCATGCATTGTTTTGGCGCCGATGCCGCTTTCGCGGAGCAGTGCGTGGACACAGGTTTCTACGTGTCCTTCGCCGGGAACGTTACGTTTCCGAAGGCAGAAAAGCTGCGGGAAGCCGCGCGGGCCGTCCCGCTGGAGCGACTGCTGGTTGAGACGGACGCGCCCTATCTGGCGCCACTGCCGCACCGCGGCAAACGCTGCGAACCGTGGCACGTGGAACTGACGGCGCGCGCGCTGGCAGTGGAGAAGGGCGTGTCCCCGGATGAGTTCGGCGCGGTCACCACGGCGAATGCACGCCGTGTCTATGCCCTCGAGCTGGCCGTTGAAACCCCGCCCCAGGCATCGCTGCTCGGGCTACAGGCCTGCTGTGAACAGTGACGAAGGGTCTCCACTCCTTATCCAGGCCGGGTGCCTGGAGGAGGTGGCGGGCGTGCTGCGGCGCGTCGAGCAACTGACCACGGCGGGGGCCTGGGCGCTGGGCTTTGTGAGCTACGAGGCCGCACCCGCGTTCGAGCCGAAGATGGAAACGCACACCCCTCAGGACCTGCCCCTGGCCGCCTTCTATGTCTTCCCCGCGAGTTCAACAGCATCACGTCCATTTCATTGGAAAGACGGCCCCGGTACTAACCGCGCGGCGATTCTGACCTCGCCTTCTTTGTCTCCTCCAGCATCTGATCGCGACGACGGCAATGCACCACGGATGGCGGCAATGATAGACGAGGAGACGTATCGGCGCGCGGTGGATCAGATCCGTGAGCGTATCGCCGCGGGCGAGACCTACCAGGTCAATTTCACGTTTCCGCTGGCGGGCGCGACTTCTGGCAGCGCGGCGGCCTGGTTTGAGGTGCTGTGCACGCGCCAAGGCCCCGGCGAGTATTACTATCTCGATTTTGGCCGTTTTCAAATTGCCTGCGTCTCGCCCGAATTGTTCTTTTCACTCGAGGACTGCCACATTGAGATGCGTCCCATGAAAGGGACCCGGCCTCGCGGGCGCTGGCTTGAGGAAGACCTCGCGCGGGCGGAAGACCTGCGGCGCTCGGAGAAGGACCAGGCGGAGAATGTCATGGTCGTGGACATGATCCGCAATGATCTCGGACGCATTGCGGAAAAGGGATCGGTGGCGGTGACACGCTTGTTCGAGGTGGAGCGCTATGAGACCGTCTGGCAGATGACCTCCACCGTTTGCGCCCACACCCATGCAGGACTGCCTGAAATCTTTGGCGCGCTCTTTCCCTCCGCGTCCGTGACCGGCGCGCCCAAGATTGAGACGATGAAAGTGATTCGCGAATTAGAGCAACAGCCCCGGGGCGTGTACTGCGGCGCCGTGGGCTGGTGGGGACCGGGACGGCGCGGCCGCTTCAGCGTGGCCATTCGCACCGCCACGATTGATGCGGAACGCGGGAGTGTCCGCTACCCCGTCGGCAGCGGCATTACCTGGGGGTCTAGCGCCGCGGATGAGTATGAAGAATGCCTGCAAAAGGCGGCGTTACTCAGTACCGAGCGGCCCCAGTTTCAATTGCTGGAAACATTGTTATTTGAAGATGGCCATTACTTCCTCCTGGATTTGCACCTCGAACGGCTCCGGCAGAGCGCCCATTTTTTTGATTTTCACTGCGATGTTGCGGCAGTCCGGCGGGCGCTGGGCAGGGAAGCGGAGTACTTCGGGCAGGCGCCAATGCGGGTGCGCTTGCTCTTGGACCGGGACGGCGGCGTCCAGGTGCATCCTTCGCCCCTCGATGGCGCAGCACGCGCACCGCTCCGCGTGGTGCTCGCGAAAAAACCGGTGGATTCCCAGGACATCTTTCTCTTCCACAAGACCACGCACCGCAAGGTGTATGAAGCGCGCCGCCAGGATTGCCCCGAAGCCGATGACGTCATCCTCTGGAACGAACGCGGCGAAGTTACAGAAAGCACCATCGCCAACGTGGTGATCGAAGACGCGGACGGGCTATGGACGCCCCCGCGCGCGTGTGGGTTGTTGGCCGGCACTTTTCGCGAGCACCTGCTGCGGCAGGGGAACCTGCAAGAACGCATAATCCACGTAGATGAATTGAGCACAAGGAAACTCCGCTTGATCAATTCACTGAGAGGATCCATGTCTGCGGCGCTGATGCTGTACGACGCATAGCGGGACGGCCGTGGCCTGTTCTTTGGAGACCTCGTGGACTGAATTCATGCTCGTGGAATAGAATGACCTTATGGCAAGTGTATACTTGGATACCAGCTTTTTCAGCGCGTGCGTAAACACGAGGTCCAACCCACGCAGTATTGTTTGGCGTCAGACAAGCAGGGAATGGTGGCGGACACAGGCGCGCCTGCACCGTCTGTTTGTATCCGACGAGGTAATCGTGGAGCTATCGGATCCGGACTATGCACAGGGGCCAGAAGCATTGGAGATGTTGCAGGATCTTGAGTTACTCGAGCTTACCGAAGAGGTAAAGGGGTTGGCTGAAGTTTTGGTTCGCGAGAAACTGATGCCATTTCCGTGCGTATCGGGCGACGCGATACATGTTGCAGCAGCGACGATCCACAAAATGGACTATATTCTGACTTGGAACATCCAGCATTTGGCGAACCCCAATAAGCGGGCGCATTTGGCGATGGTCTGTTTGCGGCTGGGCTTGATTGCACCGCAGATCATCACGCCAGATCTGCTCATGGAGGCAAAATGATGAAAGAATTCCCACAAGAAACAATCGACGAAGAGTCGCCCGTTGACGACGTACGTCGAATCCGGGAGAAACTTAGTCGGGAGACTGGCAACGACGTTCGGCTTCTCGCCGAGCGTTCCCGGGCAATTGCAGAAAAGCTCCGCGAAAAATTAGGCCTCAAGTCAACCGAGCATTGAAGGGGACGTCTTGTCTCTACCAATATTCAATGATGAGGGAAACCTTCCACTGGGTGTGCATTCAGCCACGCTCTCTGAAGTTCTTGAACGGTTCGGCAGGGACACATTGCAGCGCCACCTAGTGGCGACCCGACTTCGCCGGGTCTATGAGTTAGTTGTGGACACCGGACGCTTGGCACGTTTCATAGTATTTGGGTCATTTGTCACTGCAAAACCGAAGCCGAAAGACGTTGATATTGTATTGATTATGTCCGATGACTTCGACTTGGCGAGCATATTGGGTGAAACGGCGCTGGTTTTCGAACATATGCAAGCCGAAGCATGCTTCGGAGCAAGCATCTTCTGGACACGCCGCTCTGGAGCCATTGGCGGTGAACAGGCCATGATAGAATATTGGGAGACGCGGCGTGACGGTGGACGAAGAGGCATTGTGGAAATCGTACCGGAGGGAAAATGATTAGTAATGACGAACAATTGCACGCGACTCTTGAGCGGATTGCGTGGTTTCAACGGCAGGCGGCGCACTTGCGCAACACGGAAACAAATCCCGTGAATCACCGCGCGGCTGTATCAGGATTTCTGGCGGAAATCGACCGCATGCAACTGGAAGTCAGGGAATATCTCAGCGTGCTACCCACCAAGCAAGACGGCGCCGCCTGAATCGGAAGTACTGCCTGAGCCGAGCGCACGGTTACCATGCTGTGTTAATTGCGGCCCTGAATTGTTCCGAGTGAGTATCGGGCGTGTCCAGAACGATACCCTGCGCGGCGCTCGTTTCGGACACTGAGGACAAAAGCCACGCCGAAGGTTCCTCCAAAGTGACGATGGGCAGGAAGGGACGATTCAGGCCGGTGAGCCATTGCCAAAGTTCACGCCCCGCGCTGGCGTCCCGCGGGGCGGTCACAAGCAGGATCAATTCCTCGGGCAGCTTCGCCGCCGCGTCACTGAGTGGATTCCCCGGCAACAGCGCATCGGCGGCGACAAACGCGGACGCCGGTGACCATTCGCGCTGCAGCAGGTGGATGGCCTCGATGAAACAATCGGCATCAGAGAGCGCCTTGGCGCGGCAACGCTGATCGCGATTGATGCGCTCGACCGTGCGGGCGTCCCAGCAGACGCCCGTGGGCTGAAAGCGCGCGGCGAGCGCGGTAATCATGTTCACCACCGCCGTGTGTGTCTCAGCCGCATTCGGACAGAGCGAAGATGCGCCTTGTGGCGCGTGGCTGTAAGTGATGCTGGCCGTGGCGCCCGAGGGAATATTGCCACCGGCCACGCGCTGCAACACCCAGGGCGCGTTCAGGGGATAGTAAGGCGCCTGCAACACACCTGGGAGGAGTGTATAGTCCCGGCCCGCCTCGCAACGGAACCCGGACACCTGCACCGTGAGGGGAGATTCAGGCGTATCGATAATGTTGCGGTGGGCCAGCACGACGGGTCCCGCGCCCGTGAGAATGACCTGCTCCGAGGCCGTTTCTCCCTCGACCGCTTGGGGCGCCTCGTAGAGCAGCGGGGTTGCGCCGGAGAAGATGGATATCACGGGAATGGCGGTGATGTGCCATTGCCGCGCGGCCTCAAACGCGGCCTGCCAGACCGCGGCCCGCGGATCGTTGGGGGTATAGAACAGCGAATCCTGAAAGAACACCAGGTTCACCTTGTAGTTGGCCAGTTCCTGCAACTCCTGGGCGCTGGGGCAATGCTGGAAGCCCCGAACGCCGCGCCAGCGTTTCTGGGGCCAGTCCCGGATTTCGAGTTCCGGCCAGGCGCCCGGCGTTTGCCGCGCGATTTGGAGCAGTGTCTGGACGCCATTAAAGGTGCCCTGCGCATCCGTCCCCACGACGGCGGCCCCCTTGCCCCAGATCTCGAGGAAGTAGCCTTCCGGTGGTAGATCTCCCGCATCCTTGGCCCTGCGCCGCATCAACCAGCCTGCAAGTGCGGGCTGCCGGCGTGGTTCCCCCAGGAAAATGCCGTCCCGGCCTTTGTGCTGGGAGGCCCGCACGACAGCGAACGGGACCCCTGCCGCCTCGCCAATTTCTTGGGCCATCGCCTCCTCGGTGGCCGTGGCCTCGTCCGGCAGCACGATGGCCTGGCCCTCGCGCGGCCCAAACGTGCCTCGCTTGAGTTCCATCTCTTTCGGTCGCGGTACAAGTTCCAGCGCCGCCATCAGGCAGGCAAGTGCAAATGCATTCATCGACGTTTCTCACCGCTGAATTTGGCCACATGGGAGGGCGAGCGTACTCGCGAGCCGGTGGAGACCAAGCCGTTAAGGAACACCAACCGGCTCGCGGGTACGCTCGCCCACCCGCGAAAGGTTACAGATTATTTATCCCGTTCGACTACAAATCGTGCCATGGCGCGGAGACGGTCGGCCTTCGGCCCAAAATCGTGGAGTTCCGCAATGGCCGCCGCGGCGGCTTCGTCCGCGAGTTCCCGTGATCGTTCCAAGCCCACCAGGGCCGGATACGTGGATTTCTGCCGGGTGGCGTCGCTGCCCACCGGCTTCCCCAGTTGCTCCTCCGTGCCCGTGACATTCAGGATGTCATCCGCGATTTGGAAGGCCAGCCCGATGCGATCACCATAAGCCGTGAGGGCCGCGAGCGTGTCCTCCCTCGCGCCGGCCAGCAACGCGCCGCAGCGCACGGAACAGCGGATGAGTGCGCCCGTCTTCCAGGCGTGGACGCGCCGCAGTTCGGGAAGTGAAATGCGCTTGCTCTCCGATTCGAGGTCGAGTTGCTGGCCGCCGGCCATCCCCCCCACGCCTGCCGCCTGGGCAATCTCGCGGATAACCTGCACATTCCCGGAGGTCGCGGCAAAGTCGAAGGCCATCGTCAGTAGCGCGTCCCCCGCCAGAATCGCCGTGGCCTCACCGAAGGCCTTGTGGCTCGTGGGCTTGCCGCGCCGGAGATCATCATTGTCCATCGCGGGCAAGTCGTCATGGATCAGCGAATAGGTGTGGATCATCTCGATGGCGCAGGCGGCCGGCAGCGCGGGGGCATCGTCGCCAGCGAGCATCTCGGTCGTGCCCAGTACAAGCGCCGGCCGCAGGCGCTTCCCGGCGCCCAACAGACTGTAGCGAATGGCCTCCAGCAACGTGCTGGAGGCGTCCGGGATGGCGTCGAGGTACGCGGCCAGCACTGCTTCGGTCCGTGCCGCTATTTCCTCGATATACTGCGCAACCGCTTCGGTGCTGTCAAGCAAGGGGGCCTCTTTGCGGTGTTGGCTCAGAACAATAGATCCTTCTCATCTTCTTCCTCTTCCTCTTCGAGCAAGTCATCCGGCGGCGCGTCATAGGAAATGGCGGAATTCTCGGCGAATCCTGCCCCTTCTTCCGGCTCAAACGGCTGGGCTTCCAATTGACCCTGTGCGGTCTTCGTCAGAATCTCAATCTTCTTCTCTGCCTCGCTCAGCGTTTTTTCGCACGCGCGCGCCAAACGAATCCCTTCTTCGAAGCGTTTCAAGGCGTCGTCAAGCGACAGGCCGCCTTCTTCGAGCGCGCCAACGATCTGCTCCAACTGTTCGAGATCCTTCTCGAAATTCCGCTCTTCCTTTTCAGGGGCGGCGTTCTCCTTTTTAGCTCGGGCCATGGTCGGACACTTCCTCCAGGGTGGTAATGGTGGCGAGGGCTGTGCCTTCACCAAACCGCAGTTGTACGGAATCTTGCGGCTGCAACTCGCTTGCCCGGCGGACCAGCAGGCGCTCGGGCAGCTTCCAGGCGAGGGCATAGCCGCGCGAGAGAATGGCCAATGGACTCAGCGCGTCGAGTTGCGCCATGAGCGGGCGCAACCGGCCCCGGCCCCGCTCGACGACCGCGCTGCCGCCGTGCAACAAGCGCCGCCGCAACACGGCGAGCCGCTCGCGCGCCTGGCACAGTTGATTGAACGGTGAAAGCAGGCGCAAGGCGCGCCGGGCGCGGTCCAGCCGCCGGTGGACCTCCTGCAAGCGCCTGTCCATGCATTGTTCGAGGCGCATGCGCAGTTCATCGGCCTGCTGGCGCCGCTGCCGCACCAATTCGCCGGGGCGCCGGAAGACGTAGCTGCCTTGCAGGACATCGAGCCGGTGCCGTGCATGCTGGATCACGGTGCGGCCCGCCCGCGCTAGACGCCGCTCGAGCAACTGAACTTTCTCGACCAGCGCGCCGTGCTCCCGCACTACCAGTTCCGCCGCGGCGGAAGGGGTCGGCGCGCGCACGTCCGCGGCGAAATCGCTCAATGCGAAATCGATTTCATGACCCACCGCGGAAATGATGGGAGTTTGGGCCTCGAAAACGGCGCGCACCACGACTTCCTCATTAAAGGCCCACAGGTCTTCGAGGCTGCCGCCGCCACGGCCGATGATCATCACATCGACGCCCCAGCGATCCAAGGTGCGAATACCGCGGACGATTTCGGCGGCCGCGCCCACGCCCTGGACCCGGGCGGGATAGATAAGGATGTGCAGATTGGCAAAGCGGCGGCCCAGAACATTCAGCATGTCGCGAATGGCCGCGCCCGTCGGCGAAGTGACAATGCCAATGCGCCGCGGCAACAGTGGAAGCGGCTTCTTGTGCTCCGGGGCAAAAAGGCCCTCCGCCTCGAGCTTCCGCTTCAGTTGCTCGTACGCCAGTTGCAGCGCGCCCAAGCCCTTCGGCTGCATTTCTTCGATGACGATCTGGTAGCAGCCGCGCTTCTCGTAGACCGACACCTGCCCATGGACAATCACTTCCAAACCGTTTTCGGGGCGAAAGCGGAGCCGCGAGAGTTTCGCCCGGAACATGACGCCATCGATCTGACTGTCGCGGTCCTTGAGCGTGAAATAGGCGTGGCCCGAGGTGGCCGTTTTCCAGTTCGAGATTTCGCCCGACACCCACACAAACCCAACCTGTGTCTCCAGGAGTGATTTGATCCGCCGGGTAAGCTGGGAGATCGTCCAGATTTCCACTTTTTCTGTCAGCATTGTGCGCCCCATGTCCGGGGGGATTGTAGCGAAATGGCGCTCGCCTGGAAAAGGGCGCCCTGCCCAGAGTCACATACTTCCCACACTTCTCATTCTTCCCATACCTCCCATTTCCGGCTCTCTTGACTTTTCTGAATTTTCAGTTTATACTGATCAATAAGAACTCTCCAAGGAGACAGGAAATGCCGAAGAAGCAGTGTTGTGACGCCGGGTTTCGGGTGGATGCCATTGTCAATGTCGATGAACGCGGCCAGATGATCCTGCCCAAGGAATTGCGTGAGCGCGCCGGGCTCAAGCCGGGCGACAAGCTGGCGGTGGCCACCTTCGAGCGCGAGGGCCAGTTTTGCTGTATGTGCCTGATGAAGGCGGACGCGCTTGCCGGCATGGTGAAGGATCTTCTCGGGCCCATGATGCAGCACCTGGACGCGAACTAGCTGCGGAAACGGGGGCGGGAGGGCGAGCGTACCCGCGAGCCGGTTAAGAGTATTGTCCATTGAGTCCATTGACTCCAAAGGAGCTACACCTATGCAAGCGACAGAAATCCACGAAGAAGTGCGCAAGCGTTATGGGGCCATCGCCGAGAAGAGCACGGGGTGCTGTGGCGGGTGCTGTGACTCGACGGTTGCGGCAGACATTGCCGAAGCCGTTGGCTATAGTCCCGAAGAAGTGGCGGCCGCGCCGGAGGGCGCGAATCTGGGTTTGGGCTGCGGCAATCCGGTCGCGCTGGCCTCACTTCAGCCCGGGGAAACCGTGCTGGATCTCGGCTCCGGCGCGGGTTTCGACTGCTTTCTCGCCGCGCGCAGCGTAGGGCCGGAAGGCCGCGTGATCGGTGTGGACATGACCCCGGAAATGCTGGCGCGAGCGCGCGCGAATGCGGTGTCGGGTGGCTATGACAACGTCGAATTCCGCGAGGGAAACATTGAGGCGCTGCCGGTGGAGAGCGCGTCGGTCGATGTGTTGATCTCGAATTGTGTGATCAACCTGTCACCGGACAAGGACCAGGTCTTTCGCGAAGCCTTCCGCGTACTCCGGCCCGGCGGCCGCCTGTTCGTGTCGGACCTGATGCTGCTCCGGCCGTTGCCGCGGCTGCTGCGGCGTTCGATGACGCTCTACGCGGGCTGCATCGCAGGCGCGCTGGTGAAAGACGACTATCTCGCGAGCATGCGTCGCGCCGGCCTCAGCGAGGTGCGGATACTGAATGAACAGGCTTATACGCTGGAGGTGCTGGAGAACGATCCCACGCTCCGGCCGATCGTCCGCCTCGTGCGTCTCGTGCCACCCTTGCGGCGGTACGCGGAGTCTGTGGTGAGCGTCAAGGTGAGTGCAAGGAAGGCAGGGCCTGTCTGACGGTCGGACTAGTCAGACCCGTCGGACTCGTCCGACTAGTCGGACTGGTCGGACTAGTTCGACTTGCCAGCCGGCGCGTTCAACACCTTCTGTACCAGAGGCGCCACAGCCGCGTATCCCTGCTCATTGAGGTGCAGGCCGTCGCTCTTGAAGAGTTCAGCCTTGGGCTTTCCGTCCGGCCCGAGCAGTGGCGGCGCGGTGTCGATGTACTCCACAAGCCTGTCCTGTTTCGCGAGTTCCTGCAACTGCCGGTTGACCTGCTGCATCTTGTCCCACAGCGTCCAACGGGCGTTGCTGGGCTTAATGCCAAGTATGATGAGCCGTGTCTCGGGCAGGTCTTCATGGACCTTCGCGACGAACTGCTGGTAGTCCTTGAAAACGTCTTCAGGCGCTTTCCCGGAGGCGATGTCGTTGTCGCCTGAGTAGAAGACGATGGTTTTGGGCGCATAGGGAAGCACCACGCGGTCAAAAAAGTGCAGTATGTCGGCCACACTCGATCCGCCGAAGCCCCGGTTGAGCGCGTCCAGCTCGGGGAAAGACGCTTTTAAGTCCCAAAAGACAATTGTCGAACTTCCGGCAAAGAGAATCCCGTCTTTCTTTGGTGGTGTTGCCTTGTCCAAGGCTTCAAAGCGTTGGATGGCCTGTTCCCAACGCTCGGGGCCTGGGGACGCCACGTGCTGTTCCTGCGCATAGGCCGCTGGAAACAGAGCGATGGACAAGATGGACAGAATGGACCGAATCATTCCTACTCCTTCCTTGTCTTCGACTGCACGCGCACGCCATCCACCATTTCGTTCTTGGGTTCGAGCACGATCCGCGTGTCCGTTTCGAGTCCCTCCACAAGCTCGGCCCACTCATCGTTTTTCAGGCCAATCTTCACCGGCGTCAAATGCGCCTGGCCGTTGTTCACCGTGAAGACATACCACTCGCCCTCGCGGCGGAAGGTGGAACGTTCCGGCACGGCGAGCGTGTTGGTACGTTCCGCGGTGATGATGCGCACGTCCAGCCGTGTCCCCACGCGAAGGCGCGGGACGTTGTTGTCGAAAGCGACGATGACCTTTACCCGCTGTTGTTGGATTCCCAGCGAGGACACCTTGGTAAAGGCCGCGGGATAGATGCGTTTCACGGTTCCCGCCGCTTCTTCGCCGCCGAGAGCTTTCCCGACTAACTCGACGTGGCTGCCTACCTCAATCCGCCCCACTTCCTCCGACAAAACGTCCGATTCGATCTCGATGGTGGCAAGGTCGCCCAATTTCAGGATAGGCGTGCCGGCCACGAGGACCCGCCG
>JACPGD010000375.1 GCA_016182645.1 Candidatus Hydrogenedentota bacterium
GAAGGACGCGCCCCGGGCGCGGACGACAACGCCAGCGGCAGCGTGGGGGTAATGCTGGCCGCGGCGCAACTTGCGGGACACACGTTTGAGCGGACGATTCGGTTTGTGCTCTTTACCGGCGAAGAGTATGGCCCGTCGGGAAGCCAGGCGTATGTTGCGGCTTGCAGCACACGCGGTGAGAACATTCTGGGGGTCTTGAACCTCGACTGCATCGGTTGGGACGACAACAACGATGGCCTGGTGTTTCTGCAAACGAGCAATCCTGTCCACGTGGGTATTTACCGGCAGGACATGGACGTGGCCAACGCCTTCATTGCGGTCATCGACGAGTATGGGATTGACGCCTTGCATCCCAGGCAGGAAGGGAACTGGTCCTTGGAGGCCGACACGCAGTCTTTTTGGGACGAGGGCTATCCCGCCGTGCTTGCAATCGAAGACGAGAAGTACGAGTCGAATCCCAATTGGCATGAACCCACGGACACGGTGGCAACGCTGAATCTCGCCTATTGCACGAACTTTATCAAGGCCGCGGCCGCTACGGCCGCCCATATGGCGGCGCCGGTTTCGTAGGCAGCGAGAAGACCCGAGGAAAATCTCATTTTGGGTCCGCGGGTTTTTCTTTTTCCCAGGGCAATCCCCCCACGGCATCGAGGCGGCGCTGGACGAGGCGGGGGCCGGACTGGGACTCGACATCGAACTCCTCGATGAGCGACTGGTCCGGCCGGAGCGCGCGGAGGTGGAGGCGGCCGCGGTCGCTGTCGATGACGATGAAATGGTTCACTTTCTCCTGGTGCATGATTTCCACCCCTTCGGCGCCGGGGCCGAGGCTGTCTTCGATGTCGTAGAGGGAAGCCCCGCCGCCGCCGGTGACGACGAAGTGGGTCATGCCCTTGCGGTGGTGCTGATAGTTGTGGGTGTGACCATTGAGCACGAGTTCCACGTGGTGCTTCTCGACCACGTCGCCAAAGGCCCGGCGCGCCTCAATCTGCGGCTCGCGCCGCGACAGCTTGGTGTCGTACATGGGCACGTGAAAGAAGAGCACGAGGAAGGTGGCGCCGTAGTTCTGGGCGAGGTCCCGGTCGAGCCAATCGCGCTGTTTGGCCAGAAATTCCCAGGTGATGCGCGAATTCCAGAGAGCCGTTTCGGCGCTGACATCCGAGCCATCGGGCACATCGGGCGGCTCTGTATTTAAGGCGACGAAGTGGATGCCGCCCCAGTTGAAGCTGAAATGTTCTTCGTTGCCGGGCAGTTCAAAGAAGTCGAAGTATTCTTCCGCATTGTCTTCATGGTTCCCGAGACAGGGCACGTACCACGTTTCGCGCATCAGGGGTTCGGTGGCCCGGAAGAAACTCTTCCAGTTTTCCAACACGCTTCCGCGCGAGACGAGGTCGCCGGTGTTGAGTACAAGACGCACGTCCTGCTGCTGGCGGATGGCCTCGATGATCTGTTTGTGCATCTCCTCGTTCGAGCGGGTGTCGCCATATGCGACGAAACGGAAGGCCGCCGGCTCCGCGGGCGCGGTTCGGAATTTCCCGCTGAGACCACCCTCAAGGGTGTAGCTGTATTCGGTGTCCGGCTTCAGGTGATCAAAGCGGGCGCGATGGGTCCGGTATTCCTCCCGCAGGATGGTTTCCTCCCCGCCGGTCATGGTCACCTGCGGCCCGCTGGTCACCCACATGACCGTGGCCGCATCGGTCTGGACCTGCTGAATGTACGGTCCAAACAACAGCGGTTCCTGCGCGGCGGCGGCGAAACAGGACAAGAACAGGACCACTTTCATTCTCATGGAACAAATCTCCACTCTTGTACGACGAAGTCGCATCATGCCATGTGGTTTCGGAATTGTCTAACTTCAGGACCCCGGGATTTGCACTTTCCCCTGTGAATCCTCCAAGCTGAAAGCATGCGATCGGGACGGCGAATTCTGGCGTGGCTGGTACATTTGTACACCGCGAGCGGCGGGCTCGTTGGGATGTACGCATTGATGGCGGTGGCGCAAGGGGACATTCGGTTGGCTTTCCTGCTGCTGTGCGTTTCGTGTTTCATTGACGCCACCGATGGGCTGCTGGCGCGGTTGGTGCGCGTAGGGGAGGTGCTGCCGGGCTTCAGCGGCGCCCAGGTGGACAACGCTATCGATGTCTTCACCTTTATCTGGATTCCCATTTTCATCATGGGTGTCGAGGACCTGCTGCCGCATCCGTTTTGGATGGGCGTCCCGATTATTGCCGCGCTATACGCCTATGGCCAGGTGAACATGAAGACGCCGGACAATTTCTTTCTTGGATTCCCAAGTTACTGGAACATTGTGGCGCTGTATATGTGGTGGTTGCGGCCACCCGCGGGGATTGCGGTGTTGATGGTAACCGTGCCCGCCGTCCTCAGCTTCATCCCCACGCGCTATCTTTACCCCAGCCGGAATTTTGTGTTGTGGCGGACAACTTGGGGGTTGGCCACGGTGTGGACGGTGCTTGTGCTGTACCTGCTATTGCAGCCGGAGCAGCCGCCGGATCACGCCCTTGTTCTTCTGTCCCTGTTCTTTCCCGTCTACTACATTGCCCTCAGCTTCTTCATGGACTTCAGCATTCGGCGCGCCGCCCGCCGTCGCCGGCGGCAGCCTCAAAGTGCCTAGTCCCGGCCCGAAGGGGTTCTCATACCACACCACGCCGAGGTTGTCCTTTTCCTCGCACGTGAGCACGTCCAGGTCACCGTCGAAGTCCAAATCCTCGAGGACGGCCAGATCAAACTTCACCCCGTCGAGACCGCTGATGGCGTGCGTGTCCCAGCGTTGGGCGCTGAGGTATGACAACCAAAACACGCCATGTTTCTCTTCGGCGTGCTCGCACGTAACAACAAGGTCCTGGCGGCCGTCGTTGTCGATGTCGCCGGCCGCCACGGCCTTTCCGGTACCGGCATTTTCCGGCATGGCAATTTCCTCATGCAGCCACATTTCTTCGAGTACACGCTGTTGTTCGGGCGGCGCCTTTTCGCAGCGCACCAGGGGCCCCGCTTTCGTCGTGGCCACATACTCAAGGTTGCCATCGGCATCCAAATCGGCCGGCGCCATGAACATGACTTCGTACTGGGCACCCCCCATTCGGAACGCTTTCCAGGTTTCGTAGAGGTGTTCCGGCCCCGGATGCCGCAGCCACCAGCACCCGCGCTGCTGGCCGCGCCGATCACTGAATACAATGTCCCAATTGTCGTCGCCGTCCATGTCCGTGTTGAAGATGGACATGACCCAACCCGCGCGGCGCAAGGGGCGCCACTTCCACTGGTCAAGGTCGCGCGCATCCTCCGGCGCTTCAAACCAGCCGAGCCAAGCGTTCTCGTTCTTGGACCCCGCGACGAGATCAATGCCATATTTGCCGTCCACCTGCACGGGCAGAGCGAACATCCACTGCCGGTAGCCGGCGGCTGCGGGGAGGGCTTCGGTGCGCCACGCGGACGCATCGAGGTAGGCCTCCGGCGTGAGCGGGCCCCAGTGGAAATAGATGCTGCGGTCCTCTCCCTCCGTGCACGTGATCACATCGATGGCCCCGTCTTCATCGATGTCCGCACAAACGGCGTCTTCGGGTGTTGAGACATTTCCGGCGGTCACCTGGGGCCACGGCTCGCGGACGTGCTCTTCGTCTGGATGGAGATACAGCCGCACCACGCCGCCCTCTTCCCAGGACGTGGCGATGTCCTTCCAGCCGTCGGCGTTCACATCACACAGCCGAACGCCGTCTGCTCCCCGGGAAGTGTCGTCAATCACGTGCCGTGCCCACGCCTCCCCCGAAACCGGCGTGGTTTCCGTGCACCACACAGCGGGCATGAGCAAGATTGCTGAGAACACATAAGGTCTCATTCAACATCCTTTAACGCTGCGTCAATCGCCATGCGCGGGTCTGCAAAGAACCGGCGAGCAACGACATAGTGTTCCGTTTCTTCGTAGGCGACACGTTCGACGCCGCCGTCGCCAAAGAGGAGAATTTGAGCATTGGGATAGGCCATCAGGATGGGCGAGTGCGTCGCGACGATGCATTGCGCCCCTGCGCGCATGACGCGATGCAATCCATTCAGAAACACCAATTGGCGCAAGGGCGACAGGGCAGCTTCCGGCTCGTCCATCAGGTACAAACCATCCCCGTTGAA
>JACPGD010000379.1 GCA_016182645.1 Candidatus Hydrogenedentota bacterium
TCAGGCAATAGGCCCGGATGGCCAGCGCATGCTTCGCGGCATAGTGCCACAAGAGCTTCAGAAAGGTATTGCGGTCCCCGTCCGAAAAGAAAACATCCTCCCGGCGGTTCCCCCGCTGCGTTACGTGGTAGGGCACATTGGGGACAACGATGCGCGCAATCCGAGGCATGCCGTTACGTATGCCATAAGGGAGGAACCGTTTCAAGAAAAATATGGGTAGCGTCCCCTGATTTCTGATTTCCCCCTGATTTCCCCTGATTTCCGCTAAGGGCAGTACCTGTACCTCCCAACGTCACTCTGGAAAAGTATCGACGAAGGCAAGAAAGTTATTCTTGATGGCTTCTGCCCATTTCTTATCGAGCATGTCTTCAAAATAGCCTGGAAGTAACTTTATCGAGAGTTGCTCGGAATTCGTGGTGTCAACCCCCGCCACGGCCGTCATAATGAAATTCGCTGGCCACGGACTATTCCATGAGTTCACCATGATTTGCTGATCGGCAAGCGGTGGCTTTGTTCCAGACTCAAGATGTTCCCGCACTTGCTCGGAGACCGGGACATTCTCAACAAGGCGGAAGTGTTCCAGCATAAAAGGCGAAGTTTCTCGCGCCACGCTGACCTCCGGCTGCCTGAAATAGGCGTCGATTAGCCAGGCTTCCATCTGCCAGGTATCGTCGAACCTGGTCTTGGGAATACGCATGTACGTGGCGAGAGCATCTGGATCAGCTCTCTCCAGGTTTGCAAGAACGTAGAACCCCCCCATGAGGACATCCTGAACTCGGCCGAACTCCATCATTGGGTCAGCGTACTGCTGCAATTCGTTTCTCTCAGGAGATCGACGCCGATAAAAATCTGGTGAATGAAAGTCAGCGATGTATTCCTCTCTCGCCTTCTCATATTCCTTCAGCGCTTCAGCCAACACCGTCTTCAATGCCAACTCAACGCGGCTCGATTTCCTTCTTCCCTCCTCTATCAGCCGAAGCACGCGTGGGTTTCTAATCAGGTGCTCCCACCCCGCTAGCTCTGAATCCAGTTGACTGCATTCGATAGACGGCAGCCCATTGGCGGTGCTTTCACCAAGATTGCGCGCGCATTCCTCGGTACTTTCCTGCGCCACTTCTTGGATTATCCTCTGGTACCAAGGAGGGGGCTCAGGTAGGATTTCCTGCTCCCTTAAACTATCGCCGGGCTCACGCGGTTTCATGATTCGACCTGGCAACGGAGCCGGATTGCGCATACTTAGGGATCGATCGGACGACGACAACTCTAACTGCTCTTTTTCGAGAGGCGCATGAGGCATTTGTATAATCTCAATAGATAAGAATATTAGTATACATAGACCAATGATTGCTGCTGCCACTTTAACTGCGCGAACTCTGCTCCAATGAGGCATGTCTTTCTCTCTCCTTCTCGTGCCACAACTTGCAGACATTTCGAATCTCTTACCTCGGCGTCACGTTCCAAACATCATATTTCTCGCCATAAGAATAACCACCGGTATTTCCGGGGGCATCATTGCACCCCGTACCTGTCTCGGGGGTTGAATAGGAATATTCTCCAAAGTAGCTATTCTCGAATCGAATCTCGAGCGCTGCTTTCCCCGCTGGGGAAGACACGATGACCCAGGAATGATTGCCACCACTGAAAAGCCCCATATTGCATCTGTCGCCCGCTACAGTATCAAAATAGGTGTTGTCCTCTGAACTTGGCGCAATCTTCTTTAGACCAATTTCGTAGAGTAAACTACTTGGGGCAAAATAATTGGCTAATGAGCCGGAAGGATACCCATGAAAGGACACACAGTGACAGTTCCGTCGAAGATCAGGAGGTGATAATTCAGTTATTGTATGTCCCGAGTAGAATGCCGTAGCCGCGGCTCGCATTTCCGTCAGCGAGGCCATTCCAGGGTCACCGAATTCTTTTTCAAAATGATAGTGAGGAACTCTATCCCCTGCCTTGTTTCTGTTGTGAGATAAGTCAAAATTGGGATTGGTAATACCAATGAATATAACCGTCACTTTTGTTGTTCAACCCAACGTGGCGTAGTAGGATCCCATAGAAAATAGGCAAACGGTTTCCCAAAATCAGCCCAATCGTTCCCAGTTGGGCCGTCTCCGCTGCTCTTTTCTGCTCCAACTGGGGGGTCTTGAGGATATAGCTCACCTTCACCTTCACCTTCACCTTCACCTTCACCTTCACCTTCACCTTCACCCTCACCTTCACCCTCACCTTCGCCTTCACCCTCGCCTTCACCGCTACCGCCTATGCTTTCGTCCAGTGCGCTTTGCCTGTAATTTCCAACCCGTTCCGCAAAGGTGCTGCCGGAACTGTTCCCCCATTCGTAGCTGTTGGTGCCGTTGTCCGTGTCGGCGTCTTTCGTGGAGGAGAGTGTTTCCTTGTTGTGCGTTTCGTAATTGGTCCCGTTGAGTGTTAGGGACCATTCTGCGACGGCAGTATCCTGAATGTACGTGACCGATCCAGCATCCCCAACCGTCATGAAAGCGGCCGCGATGCGCTGCAAGCGCTTGTCCAGCCCTGCCAAGTCCGTCTGGGCGCGGGAGAGATTGCTTGTCCAGGCACTGTAGGCGTCCGAATGGGACACGCCGCCATCGGCGGAGAAGTCGACGTGTAGATCCAGCAGAACGGCGTTGAGCAAGGCAAGCTCCGCGATATCCGGAATGCCATTGCCCACAATCTGCTCTGATTCCTTGAGGTTCTTGTCCCAATTGGCTTCCTGCCCCTCCGCCCACAATTCGGCCAGAAAGTATTGGAAATCCGCATATAGATCCAGGCCGGCAATGCCGGGCCGGTAGGCGAAGAGCGTGATAACCTCTTGCGTCTCATCCAGTTGGAAACTGTAAGGATTCTCAGGCTCAAAGCCACTGTCTGTTGTGAAGTACCAGTAGTAGAAGTACCAATCGGTGACACCAGTCGCGCTCAGTTCGATCTGGCTCCCTTCCAAGGCCTCGTACACCTGATCGCCTTCGGCGTTGGTGTAAGAATCCAGGATGCCGGAGCCGGTGGCCGTCATGGTTACGCCCGGGGGACCGAAGCGGCTGAGGGTAAGGACGACGGGATCGTAGACAAACGTGGCGGTGATGTACTTGTCGTCATCCATGGTCACCGTGATGGGATTGTCCGTGCTGGTGACATCGCCGGATCAGCCCTCGAACTTGTAGCCGAGAGCGCTGGCCGGGACGGCGGTGAGGGTGACTTCCGTGCCGGCCTGGAAGGAGGTTCCTGCCGGTTCGACGGTGATGCTGCCTTGGCCGACCGTGGCCAGTTCGAGATCATAGGGCCGGATGAAGTACGCGGTGACGGTCTAGTCCGAATCCATGATTATGCTGCTGGCGGCGGGCGTAGTATAGACGATGTCGTCGTAGGCGGCCATGCTGTTGGGCCAGACGAGGAAGGCGAGGACATTGCCGGCGAAGACGGTGGCGTTGTCCGTGGTGAGAATCTGGACGGGCGCTAACGGAATGGTATAGCGCCAGACTTCGAGGTGGTTGCCGTCGGTGATCAGTTCGGCGTAGTAATTGGTGTCCTCGAAGGAGTCCGCGGCGGTGTTCATGACGAGTGTGGTGTAGACGTAGTTGGGGCTGGTCCCGGTGCGCTCGCGGAGCCAGGCGAGGTCTTCCTGGAAGTAAAGATAGACGCGGTGGCCGTCGGACGTGTAGTCGCGCAGTTGCAGCGCGCAAATCTGGGGCGTGGCCGTGCCCTCGGACTTGAGGCGGTAGCGGAACTGGAGGTCGAAGTCCGTGTTATCGATCATTTGGTAGAAGCTTTGCGCACCGCTCGAAAGGACCGTGTTGGTCATTTCGTAGTCCGCAGCCGACCACGTGCCGCTCTTCGACCAGTAGGGGTTCGACGTATGGTTGCCGTCGCTGAAATCGTCCATGAACCCCATGAAGAAATCGCCGTCCCAACGCACGAAGCTGGAGCCGGAGTCCGGGACGGCGGTGAGGTTGACGAGTTGTCCTTCCGTATAGGTGCTTTGGTCGGGGTCACGGACGACGCTGCCGTAGCCGATGCCAGCGGTCTGGGTGGTGAGGACATAGGGGCCGCCTTTGGGGAAGGAGTCTGGAGTCTGGAGGGAGGAGCCTGGAGGAAGGCCCTTGAGCAAGAAGGGATCCCAGACGAACTCTTCGGGCACTTCGGGGACTTGGATGAAGCTGGCGGTGATGGCGAGGTCGCCGCTGAGAGTAAGTTCCATCGGGCTGTCGAAACCGGAGAGATCGCCGCTCCACTGCATGAAGTCCCAGCCGGGTTCGGGCTTGGCCCAGACATGGAGCACGGTCCCGGCGGGAAAACGGTTTTCCGGATCCATGGGAAGGCTGGGATCGGCGGGAACCACCTCGATGGCGCCAGTGCCCGATACCGAGGTCAGCACTTGGAGGATCGTCTTGGCGCCAGTGTCCGGAGCGGAGCTGGAAGCCCCGACTACGGAAGGCGGCTTGGAAATAAGGGTGAATCTCAGTGTCAGAGGCGCGCATGCGCTGGGTAGGCCACAGCAGAAAGAGCGAGACCAAACAAATACCGACATGCCCCCCCCTAAACCGCTTCATAGCTCATTCCCCCGAATGTGAACCGTTTGACTGATGCCCCTTCTATACCACGGAGGAAGCCAAAAATCAAGTAGCATCCTTACATGCACTGCGGACGTGGTCCAGTTCCGCCAATTGCATCCCCCGCCTCCGTCTCCATGGCCACGTCCTTAGAGCGCCAGTTCGCGTTGTGCGGGTCGGCAGGCCGGATTGTCCCGCAAGACGTCATGCAGTATCTCCCGGGATTCCTCCGCCTTACCCAGCAGCTTCAGTACGTGCGCGCGGAGCAGGCGGGCCTGTTCAAGGTGTGGATCCAGCGCGAGCGCCTGATCCAGCGCCGCCAAAGCCTTCCCATAGTCCCGCCCATGCTCCTCCGGTGCGAAGACGTATGGCTTGGCCAACGTGACGTACACCCGGGGGTTCCGCGGATCCAATTCCACGGCCCGCGCCGTCGCCGCATCCATCTTCTTCCGGTATAACTTTCCCAGTGGCCGCCGCGCCGCGTAAGATTTTTCCGGCAAGTCCTCGAAATCGATGCGATACAGTTCCGCCTGAAACAACAGTAGCCGGACCAGCAACATCCTGGTTTCCTCGGCGTTTCCGCCTTCCGGCCGTAATGCGTCTATCAGCGTTGCCGTCTCCTGGGCATCGTAGCTCTTCATGGCGGCCTCCGCCCGCACCGTCAACTCGTGCACCTGGGCCGCGGCACACAGGGAGAAAGAAAGCAGGAGCATGAGTCGGGAGAGGGCGCGAGTCATGGAAACAGGCGCTCCTTCACCGGAATGCGCCGCCCCCAATCGTAGCGCGCAAGTACGTCGCCAAGGGAATTCTCGAGGCCACGGTAGAAATGATCGGCACCCGTGATAACCTCAAGCGAGATGGGAGTATCGAATATGGCGCTGCGCACGTCCTGCACCTCGCAGGCGAAATCGTTGTCGCCCACCGTAATCAGCATCGGATGTTTGCACGAACACAGCGTCCGCAACGGCACGCGCGAGGCAGGTGGGCTGACGGAGACGATCCCCACGGCATCCAGCCGGGAGGCCACCATCCCTGCCAGCACGGCCCCCAGCGAGTAGCCCAGCAGGACCCGCGGCACATTCTTCGGCAAGCTCCTCTTGAACCAATCCCAGGCCGCCAGCACATCGGGCAATACCCGATCATACTCACGGTCACGTTCCACACGCGCCCAGTATTCGTACAGATTGCCGCCGCCTTCGCTCCGCAGGCTGCTTTGGCCAACGCCCCGGTAATTAAAACGCAATGTCGCCGCACAAGCTTCCGCCGCCCGCCGGGCGATGTGCCGGATCACGTTGTTCTCCATGTTGCCACCCATGTGCGGGTGGGGGGAGAGCAGCATCACGCCAAAGGCCGGGACGCCCTTCTCGGGATACGCCAGGATCCCCTCCATACTGTCGCTGCCACACGAAATGGCGACCAACTCTTCGACACTTCTCATCAGTACAAGCCCCCTGCGCCGGGGTCCGCGGTGGCCCGGAGCGGGCGCGGGTCAGACAGTCCCACCCGCTGAAAGCCAAACCCTGTCCAGCGCGTGTCGTCCACGGCGAGCGCCTCATCCCGCTCGCACACATTAAGCAACAGGCAGCTCCGGTCGAGGCGGTGAAACACCACTTGCCCCCGTCCGCCCGGCGATGCCGCCCGTGTCTCAAAGAATAACCGCTCCCCGTGCGGAAAATACACCGGCATCTCCCGCGGCTTCGACTCCAGTTGAAGCGCCACACCCGCCAAGCTGTTCCCATACCCGGACAGGATGCAGGCGTTTGGAAACCACTCTTCGTGCAGGCGCCGCCACAACTCCGGTTCGGGCGCCATACCGCCAAGATGTACACCGGCTATCTGTGCTCGCCGGCGCGCGTCCATTCGTTCCGCCAGCGCCGCCACCACCGGCGGCGTCGTGAAGAGCACGCCAATGTTCTCCACCGCCAGCACGGCCTCGGCCTGCTGCAGTACGTGCTCGAGATAACGCTCCCGCGCCATGGAACCCGCCGCTAAGCGACGCACCCAACGCGGATCGAAGTCGACCGTGAATGGGTCCACGGAACCCATCGCATTGGCGCAGGCCCGCGCCGCCTTGCCGATAATGTGTGGCCCGGACGGGCCGATGTAGAGCCAGTCACAATCGCGCGGGAAATGCAAGACCTCCGCCGCCGCCAGAAAGGGCGTCACGAAAGCCGCCTGGAATTCGCCCGGCAGATACAGCGTCCGCTTCGGCGGCCCGGTCGTGCCGCCGGTCTCCGCGGCGACGCACGTGTGCCGCGCTGCGTGATAGCGCCGAGGCAGAAAGTCGTAGACCGGGCGCGCCGCCAATGCCTCCATCGGCATCGGCCCAAATTGCGCCAGATCCTCCAGCGAATGGATCTCGCGCAGCGGGTCGAAGGACAGGGCGTTGCGCCGTTCCAGCCAGAAAGCCGCACCCCACTCGGGATCGAAATGTTCCTGCAAGAGTGCTTCCAATGGCCCAGGCGCGATCATATCGCCTTTCCCTTCGACGCAAAGAGTACCAACAGTGCCGGCAGCAGGAGCAAGTCCGCGGCCAGCGCCACCAGCATCGCAACAGCCGACAGCAATCCAAAATAGCGCACGGGCGTAAACCCCGACCACGCCAGGCCAAAAAAACCGATACAGGCCACCACGGTGGTGGCAATCATCGCCCCTGTAACGTGATCCGCCGCCGCCATGCACGCCCGCGCTCCCGTGCCCCCGCGGGCCGTTTCCGCGCGCCACGCGCTCAGGTAGTGGATCGTGTCGTCCACCGCAATTCCCAGCGCGATGCACGCCGTCATGACCGTTGCCGGGTCCAAGGCCACCCCGCTCAGCCCCATTGCCGCAAATACCGCCACTACCGGAAACAAATTCGGCGGTACTGCAAGTAATCCCAGTCGAAGGGACCGCAATCCCGCAAAAATGAACAGAAACACCGTCACTGCTGCCCAGCCCAGGCTCCGCACCTGCGCGCGCACCAGCCCCAGTTGCGCGCGAACCAATCCATCCACGGTCCCCGTCACGTGCCCCGTCAGTGGCTCGGGCAATTGCAATAGCGCCTGTTCGGCACGGTCTCGCAGGGTCATGTATTCTGTGCTCGGCATCCGGTTGACCAGCACGCTCAGCCGCAACCGCGTCCCATCGCGTGTTACCAGCCGGGACAGTTGCGATTGCACCAGGGGATCAGCCTCTTCCAGCAGCGCCTGCGCCGCCGCCGCGTCCTCCGGAAGCCGGTACGCCGCCGCCGCGAACTCGTTTTGCCATTGGTGCAGCTTTCGCAACAGATCCAGCGGGCTAAGCACATGCGCCACCCCCGGCGCCGCCGCGAGTTTCTCCTGCAACCCCTGCAGCGCGCCCCAAACCTCCACCGCATTATGTCCCCAGCCGTCCGTGTTCGTCCGGGTGTCCCCGGCATCTTCAGACAATCGGAGCCACCCCCCTGGTACGTCCACCACCACCTCCATCGAATAGTATCCCGTCAAGCGCGTCCCCACGAACTCATAGTCCTGAACGGTCTTATAACCTTCTGGCAGAAACGTCAACGGGTCGCTCTCTACACGCACCAGCCAGATTGTCGCCACTGCCCCGGCACTCAACGCCAACCACAGGGCAGTCACCAGCTTGGGCCGCCGCACGGCCAGCGCACACAACGCCGTGGCGCCAGGGTGTGACTGTACTTGCTTTCGTTGGTCACTGTCCCTGCCAGCCCGGTTGTCTCTTCCCCCAAGCACCCGCAACAGCGCCGGGCACAACACAAACGTCACGATCCACCCCAACAGAATCCCCACCGCCGCAAACACCCCCAGTTCCCGCACCGGCCGCATGTTTGCGCTCAGCAGCGCGGTAAACCCCGCCGCCGTGGTCACTGTCGACAGAAAGCACGGCAGCACCGTCGCCCCCATGGCCGCCTGGCTGGCACCCCGCCAATCATCGCATTGTCCACAACCCGACCGGTACGCGTTAAGTAGGTGAATCGTATTTGACAGGGAAAGCACCCACACCAGCGGCGGCAGCATCGCCGTCAGCATGTTTAGGGGCCGTCCCAGCACCCCCGGCACGGCCAGTGCCAGCAGCAATGTGACGCCTGTGGTCACGCTGCTCGCCACAACCAAACGCCAGTCGCGGAACATCAGCCACAGCACCGCCAGTGAACAGAGCACGGCAATGGGGAAAGTCCGGGCAGCTTCCGCGCGTGAACTCTGGTCCAGCGCCGCATTCAGCACCGGCGGCCCCGCCAAATGGGTTTCCCATCCCGCCACTTCAAACGAACGAAGTGCGTCACGAAGTCCGGCGACAAAGACATCGCTTTCGCCCGCGTCCTCCGACGGCACAATGAGCAATCCCCCCACCTTTTCGTCCGTGCTCACCAGGAAGCTGCGATAAAACGGCGTCCCCACCATTTCCTCGCGCAGCGCCTCCGGGTGCTCCGCGCCAAAGAGTTCTCGATAAACGACGGGAATCCCAAGCACACTGTCCACACCGGGCGCCACCTCCAGCCGCTCCAGGACCGCCAATTGCTCCTCGAGCGCCGTTTCCTCAAAAAGTGGCTTGCCCGTGTACGCGGCCACCGCAAACTCATCGCGGCCGAAGTCCGCACGAAACTTCTCATAGGACATTGTGGCATCCGCGGGCAGCCACCGCTCGATGCGGTTGTCCATCCTTAGGCGCGACACCGGAAACAAAGCCAAGAGCGCGCAGAGTAGAAGAGTGACCGCCGCCCACGGGGACAATGCGCTTTCAATGAAGCGTCCACGTAACTTCATAGGCGGAAGGGATACGCCCGGAAAAAGGGTTCCAGCACCGTGCTCAAGCTCAAACCCAACTCCATGTCGCCCGCAATGTCAATCAGGGTCGAGAAAAACGCCTCCGAAGGCGCTGTCTTCGCGGACACCACTTCCAAGAACGTCTCATGGTCCGTCACAAACGTGGCTTGCGCTTCGAGTTCAAGCGCGAGATCGCCCGAGACTGGCCGTACGCGCACTAAACGCCCGCGCTCAATCTCCACCACCCACGCCGCGGACTCGATGTCCTCGATCACGATCCCAAACACGCAGGACAAGGACGCCAACTCCGGCAGAAGCAACCGCCCACCCCACAGCGGCAAAAACTCGGAAAAATACCGCCCGCAGACTTCCTGGGCCTCCTCCATAGGCCGGACTGAACCCGGATTCCTGTAATCCCGTAACGCCACGGCGTCTGCTCCCTATCGTTCTCCAGCCAGAGCAACGGCGGTGCCAGACTTGGTCTGAGAATTGCACTGCCCGTGCTTGACCCGCGGGCATTCTACTGAAGGCACCAACTCACAGCATGATCTCACAATCATGGAGCCGAAAACCGCTCGAAAAATTGAATCCCCGCCCTGCTTTTGTACAAAATCTTGAACATAACGGCTTTGGCGAGCGCAGGGGGATGGAGGATGAAGTTCAAGCGGGATCTCAGGTCATGACCGGAGCAAAACAGCCACTCAGTTGGTTGAATTCGGTGCTGGCGGTCGCACCCGTCGCCGATTTCTGGGCCTTCCGCTGGCAAGAGTGCGGCCTGATCGTGCTGAACCTCCTCGTCCTGGCCGGTCTCACCCTGCTGCATCTTGGTTTTCGGCCCCTGCTATCTTCCCTCCACTCCAACGTGGTCCCGGCGCTCCTGATGCTTCGCTTTATCGAGCAAAGTATCGAGCTCGGCTGGCTCGTACGCCGCCAAGCGCCCCTCTCCCTGTTGGCCGTGCAACGCTACGGACTCCTGTCACTCTGGCTGCACATGGCTTTTGCGGCCCTGATTATTCTCGTGTCGCGGGTGGAAGACGCCCACTACTGGGCATTGCTCATGCTCCCGCTCATTGCCGCCGGATTCCGACTGCAACTGGCGGGGATGTTCCTGATCACCACGGTAGCCAGTGTGCTGTCCTTCGTCGAGGTGTATGTCTTCTTTCTCCGCCGCCCCCCAATGCATGTCGACGAGTATTTCGAGGCCGCCAGCATGGTGCTCGTCTACTTCATGGTCGGTATGGTTGCCTGGCTGCTCGCCCAGCAATTGCGCCGGAATGCTGAAACGCTCGCACAAACCGTGTGCGAGTTGCAGGACACGCGCGATCGGCTGCTGCAGGAGGAAAAACTGGCGGCGATCGGCCGCCTCGCCAGTTCTGTCGCCCACGAGATCCGCAATCCCGTCGCCATGATCGCCAGCGCCCTCGCCACGGCCAAGCGAGCCGATGTGGAGATGCCGGTGCGCGAAGAATTCTGCGGCATCGCCGCGAAAGAGGCCGCGCGCCTCGAGCGCGTCACCACCGATTTCCTCACCTACGCCCGCACCAAAGCTCCCGAACGCCGGCCCGTGTCCGCGCGTGAAACCCTGCAATATGTCGCCGATCTCGTGCGTTCGCGCGAAGAAGAAACAATGCCGCAGATTATCGTGCAATGTGACCCGGACTTTCTGTGGTCCCTGGATGCCTTTCAAATGCACCAGGCCCTGCTGAACCTGACCCTTAACGCCATTGAGCACACTCCGGACAGCGGACGCGTGCTCTTGGGCGCACTCCACCAGCCGGATCGGGCCTGCCTCTATGTGGAAAACACGGGGCCGCCTGTGCCACCCGAGTCCCTCGACAAGATTTTTGAGCCCTTCTTCACGACGCGGCCCCGCGGCACGGGACTCGGGCTGCCGATCAGCCGGAACATTGCCCGCGCCCACGGCGGAGACCTCATCCTGTCAAAGAACCTCCCCGGACAAGTGCGGTTCAGCCTCCTGCTGCCCGCCAATCAAGGAACTGAGTGACATGGCCAAGATTCTCGTGGTCGAAGACGAAGCCAGCATGCGCCGGATTCTGTCGGTCCTCCTCGCCGGAGATGGTCACGCCGTGACCGAGGAAGCCAGCCTCACGGCCGGCCTGCAAACTATCGCCCAACAGCATTTCGATCTCGTCATCACCGATCAAAAGCTCCCCGACGGCGCCGGACTCCAGCTCCTCGCTTCCGTGCGCGAGGCCGACCCCACTCTGCCCGTTATCATGATCACCGCCTTTGCCACGGTCGATCTGGCGGTCCAGGTGATGCGCGAGGGGGCGTTCGACTTCATCTCGAAGCCGTTCGAGCCGGACACCGTGCTCGCCGCCGTCAAACGCGCCTGCAAGCACGGCGGACTCTTGCGCGAGAATGCACTTCTGCGCGATGAAGTTGATCGCCTCGAAGTCGGCCACACGGAACTCATCGGCAACAGTGCCCAGATGCACGAAGTGCGCGATCTCATCGAGCGGGTCGCCCGCACCGATGCGACCGTCCTGATTGTAGGGGAGACGGGCACCGGCAAGGAAATGGTCGCACGCGAAATCCACCGGCGCAGCCGCCGCCGTAACCAGCCGTTTATCGCCGTCAACTGCGCGGCCATGCCCGAGGCCCTGCTCGAAAGCCAGCTTTTTGGCCACGAGAAGGGCGCGTTCACGGGCGCCGACCGCGCCCGTCAGGGGCTCTTCGAGGCGGCCCACGGCGGGACCCTCTTCCTGGATGAGGCCGCGGAGATGCCCCTGGCCCTGCAAGCCAAGCTCCTGCGCGTGCTCATGGACGGCATGGTCATGCGCATTGGCGCCAACACCTTGCGCCAGACGGATGTTCGCATTCTCGCCGCCACCCACCGTGACCTGGAAGCCCGGGTGCGCGGCGGGCTGTTCCGCGAAGACCTCTACTACCGCCTGGCCGTGATCCCGATCCTGGTGCCCCCTTTGCGGCAACGCCGTGAGGATGTCCCGCCGCTGGCCGAGCACTTCCTCAGTGTCGTGGCTTTGGATCTGAAAGTGCCGCACCGCACGTTGTCCCCGCTCGCGCAGCAGTGCCTGTGCTCCTATGATTTTCCCGGAAATGTGCGCGAACTGCGCAATCTCCTGGAACGCGCCTACATTCTCGGAAAAAACCCCGAATTACAGCCGGCGGACTTCCCGAGCCTCATCGATTCCTTCAGCGGAGACACGTTTGACAGCTTCGCCGCGCAGCAACCACCAAAGCTTAGTCTCCGCAGTACCCTCGATAAGATAGAAGCGGCCTTAATCCGCCGTGCCCTGAGCGAGAGTGGCGGCAATCAGGCCGAAGCGGCGCGCAACCTCGGCATTTCTCGCAGCGACATGACTTATAAACTGCGCAAGCACGAGCTGCGCGAGATTGTGGTGATTTAAGCATGCGCCATTTCGTTCAATCTTTTGTACTCGATCCCAAGCTCTGTTCAGTTTCTTGTACAAATAAGATGGGTAACCGCTCACATGATGGCCCGCTCAAAGGCACGGTGATTGCTCCTTCGAAAGTCGCGGCGGGACTATCTTGATCCGCGAGGTGGTCGATCCCTATGGCGGATCTGCTGTCCACCTTCTCGCCGGGTAAGGCGTGGTGTGTGAAACAAACGAAGCGAGACGTGTGCTTTCCAGTAGTATGGCAATCATGAATACAAGCCCCGATCCAATGCCGCCCTCGCCCTGCCCGTCGCAGTCCAAGTCCGCTTCGGGTCGCGTTTCCCCCGCGGAGGCCCTGGACTTGCTCCGAAACGCTCCCCTCCTCGAACTGGGCCGGTTCGCATTTGACGCTAAACGCGCGCGTTTTGGCAATAATGTCACCTACATCGTCAATCGTCATGTGAACCCCACAAACCTCTGCGTGTACTCCTGCCGGTTCTGCGATTTTGCGGCTAGGCGCGGCGATTCGCACGCCTACAGTCTGGCTGAAGACGACATCCTCGCCTCCCTCGCGGACCCTGGAGTCCAGGAAGTTCATCTTGTCGGCGGCCTCTGGCCAGAGTGGGGCCTTGATCGCTCGCTGCAGCTTGTGCGCCGCATTCTCGACGCCCGGCCGGACCTGTGGATAAAAGCGTTTACCGCGGTTGAAGTCGCCTATTTCGCCCGTGCGGCGCGCCGCACGACGCGCGACATCCTCGCGTTCATGATCGACGCCGGCGTGAACCAGATGCCCGGCGGCGGCGCGGAAGTGCTGAGCGAGCGCTTGCACCAACTGCTTTTCAAACAGAAGATTGGGCCGGAGGAGTGGCTCCGCATCCACGAAGAAGCCCACGACCTCGGCCTGTCCAGCAACTGCACGCTCCTCTTCGGGCACCTGGAAACCGACGAGGAAATCGTGGAGCACCTGTTCCGGCTTCGGGCATCGCAGGACCGCACCGGCGGCTTCCAGAGCTTTATTCCTCTGTCCTACCAGCCCGGCGAGACTAAGCTCGTGCCCCGTCTGGCCAGTGCCCCTCGCTGCTTGCGCGTCGTCGCCCTCGCGCGGCTCGTGCTCGACAACATCCCTCATATTAAGGCGTATTGGCCCACGCTGCAGATCGAAACGGCGGCCGCCGCCCTCACTTTCGGCGCGGACGACCTCGACGGCACCCTCGGCGCCGAGCGCATCATGCACGCGGCCGGCTCGGCTACTCCGGCGCAGCTCTCCACAGCGCTCATGCAGGAAATTATCCTTCAGGCCGGCCAAACGCCTGTCCAACGCACGGGCTGCTTTGCCCAACCAGGGCGGGTGCGCCAATCTGTTCCGTCCATCAAGTCCATCAAGTCCATTGCCTCCTCTCGTCCACCTCTGGCTTGCCCCACATGACACGCATCTACACGATCGACAACCTTTCCGCGGCAGCCTTTACCCTGGCGCCGCCGCCCGCGTCCACCGCGCTGTACTTTGCGGCCCCCAGCAAAGTAGCTGAAGTTTTTGCGGCGGGCGCATGCGAGGCGGCCCTGCTGCCCACGGCGTCCTTGCCCAAACTGGGCATTCTGGCCGACCCACTGCCCTACGGCATCGCCTGCACCGGGGCAGTGGGCAGCGTACTGCTCCTGGCCAACATGCCGCTTGCGCGGCTTGTCCTATATCGGGAACCCGTCGCCATTACCACAAAATCTGCGACCTCACGCGAACTCTTTCGCCTGCTCTGCCGCCAGAAATGGGGCAAGGAACCCGTGCTGGTGGAAGATACCGCTGCCCCAGCCGCGCGCTTGCTGATTGGAAACGAAGCCGTATCGCGGGGTGCGCTGGACGAATTTGCCTTTCGCTACGATCTCGGAGAATGGTGGTACCGGCGCATGCGGCTCCCGTTCGTCTTTGCACAGTGGGTCACTCGGCGTGGCCTGTCCAGTCGTTCGCGGCGCGAGATCGAGCACTGGATCGAGCACTGCGCCAGCACTGCCGAATCTGCCACGGGCCAGGAGCGCCTGGTGCGGGCAAACCTGCCGCCCGGGTGGGATCCTCCTGCGGCAAGGCGCTATTACGCACGGCTGCGGCCGCGGCTCACCCACGCCGATGTCCAAGGACAGGCGCTCTTCCTGCGCCTGCTGAGGGAGATTGCTCCATGCGGCAAAGTGGCTTGAACAGTAGTCGCGCGCTCGCCGAGCGCGCGACTGACAGCCGCAGCGGCACCGCCGAGCCTGCGCGCATCGTCAGCGCCGCGCTCGCCGAGCGCGGCGCTACCCAACTCAATCGCGACGACGCGCTGCACCTGCTGACCGAAGCGCCGCAACTGGACCTCATGCAACGCGCCCACGCCCTGCGTTGCCAGCTTCACGGCGCCTCCGACGTTACGTTCGTCATGGACACGAACCCGAACTACACCAACGTCTGCATCACGGATTGCACCTTTTGCAGTTTCTACCGGCGCCCTGGCGATTCTGAAGCCTATACTCTTTCGCCAGAAGCCGTCGCGGCCAACGTCGCGGCCGCCCAAGCCCAAGGGGCCACCACCGTACTCCTCCAAGGCGGCCACCACCCGGACCTGCACCTGTCCTATTTCCTCGATCTCATCACGGCCTTGCAGCAAGCAGCGCCGGGAATTCACCTGCACCTCTTCTCGCCCGCGGAGATAGATCACATCGCACATCAAGAAAAGAGGACCACTAAGGAGATCCTCCAGCAGTTCTGGTTCGCCGGCCTGCGCACCATGCCGGGCGGCGGCGCGGAAATTCTGGTGGATCACGTCCGGCGCCGCGTGTCCCCCAAGAAGATCAATAGCGAGACCTGGCTGCGCATCATGAGGGAAGCACACCAGATCGGCTTCAAAACCAGCGCCACTATGACCTACGGTCATCGCGAAGCGCCCGAAGACATCATTGAACACCTCTTTCGCTTGCGCGAACTTCAGAACGAAACCGGCGGTTTCTACGCCTTCATCCCCTGGAGTTTCAAGCCCGGATCGGCGCCCTTGGCGCGCCTGGTGCCCCGCGCCGCGCTGCCCAGCCTCTATGTGCGCGCTATCGCTTTATCGCGCCTGGTCCTCGACAACATCCCGCACATCCAGGCGTCCTGGTTCAGCGAGGGCTGGCGCGCCGGGCAACTCGCCCTGCACGCCGGTGCCGACGACTTCGGCGGCGTCCTCATCGAAGAAAACGTACTCTTCCAGGCCGGCCACAGCACCGCCACGACTCGTGAGGAAGTCATGCAAACCATCCGCGACGCGGGGTTCACCCCCATCCAGCGCACCACCCTCTACGAGAAACTAAACGCCTCCACGTCCGGCCCCCGTGCCGAAACGCCGCCCTCGGTAGCGTCCGGCCCCCGTGCCGAAACGCCGCCCTCGGTAACGTCCGGCCCCCGTGCCGAAACGCCGCCCTCGGTAACGTCCGGCCTCTGTGCCGAAACGCCGCCCTCGGTAGCGTCCGGCCTCTGTGCCGGACGCGATGACGCAGCGCCGGCCACAATCCATGCAGACCCTGGTCTCCGCTCCGTGGGTGCGTCCGGCACAGAGGCCGGACGCCACGGTGGTGTCGTTTTGCCCCAACGTAACAACGTCCGTATCGGCCACAGCCCCGACGCAGACGACGCTTTCATGTTCTACGGCTTCGCCTCCGGCCAGGTCTCCATCCCCGGACATGGGATTGAACACGTCCTCGAGGACATTCAATCGTTGAACCAACGCGCGGCCGGGCCGGATCCACTGGAGGTGACCGCGCTCAGCGCCCATGCGTTTTTCGATTTGGAAGATTGCTACGCCCTGCTCGAAGTCGGCACCAGCGTCGGCCGCGGCTATGGTCCGCGCCTTGTCGCCCGAGACGAAATGACGCTCCAAGAGATTATGGGCCAGCGCATCGCCTTGCCCGGCCCGAAGACCACCGCCACGCTCGTGGCCCGGGGACTCCTGCCGCCCTTCACGGAGGTTCACATGGATTTCCAGGAGATTATCCCCGCGGTACTGCGGGGGGACGTGGCAGCGGGCGTCATCATCCACGAAGGCCAAATAACGTATCAGGAGTACGGACTCCATCTCCTTGCTGATCTCGGTGAGCTTTTCGCGGCCCGCTACAACGGGCTCCCGCTGCCGCTCGGCGTCAACTGCGTGCGGCGTGATTTGCCGGCGTCACTCCAGCAACAGATCGCCGCGGCCTACCGCCGCTCCATCGAAATCGCCCTGGCGCAGCGCGCCGCTGCCATCGACTACAGTCTGGAGTTTAGCCGCGGCCTCGAGCCGGACCTCGCGGACCGCTTCGTCGCCATGTACGTCAATCAGGACAGTCTCGGCTTATCCCCCGATTTGCACGAAGCCCTGGACATCCTGCGCACCCAGGCCCGCTCCCTCCCATGCGTTCAGTAAGTCTATTTCGCCGATAAAGTCCATGACCTATTGAAGGAACCCCACCCATGACCGAACAACAACGCATCATTGCCGCCGTGCGCGGCAGCGAAAACTTTAAGGCCGAGTGTATTTACGTGGCGCGCGGCAATTACGGCGTGCTCGATCAACCCCGCCTCTACAAGGTCCTCGAAGATGACCTCGTGCGCATCGTCTTCCCCACCGACGTGCAGGAGGTCGAGGAAGGCGCCGTCATCGCCATCACCTGCCTCTACGACCGGCGCAAGGAAGAGAACATCTACGCCCATACGATCTGCGCCGGCCCTGGCGTCAACACGTTGCTCCGCACCCTGCACGCGCCGCTGGGCGGCGCCCATCCCCAAGCCGGTCATGCCGGCGAACGCGCGATCGTGAAATTTGTCGAGTGGAAACAGGCCTCCTGGGGCAGGTTCCTCAACGAGGAACTCGAACTCGGACAGCGCCAAGCGTCCGCTTACTGGATCCGCAGCTTCTGGAAAGCGCTCGACCGCCTCTTCGGCGGCGGCTACCTCCTCAACGTCCCCGAAGAATGGTACTGGAGGGCCCAGTAATCGCGCCCAGTAGTCGCGCGCTCGCCGAGCGCGCGACTGTCCGCACTGCGACCGAGATTATTCGCGCACGCACCGAGCCCGCGCGACTCCCGGCACTACGCCCGCGGTTTCAGGCGCCACGTCAACGCCAGCAACGCAATTGCAATAAGCGTCGATGCAAGGATTGCCGCTATCACCAGGTTCCACGCGACTGTCGGGCCGTACAACGCCTGGAAATGATCCAGCATCGCGCCGAACCCTTTCGCCTGCACTGTCCGCCCGATGTAGCCGAACAAGCCAATGAACCCCGCTGCCGTCCCAATCGCCTTCTTCGACGTCAGGTCCAGCGCGATGATCACGATCAGGTTGATGACCGGATAAATGAACAGACCAATGATGGCGAGCATGGCCATATCCAGCCCCAGATAGCCCGGCGGTGTGTACAGCATGATCGTGAAGGCCGCCAGAATGGGGACCAGCGACAGCGTCGCGACCATGCCCCGGCGTCCCCCGATCTTGTCCGAAATCCAACCCAGGAAGATCGTCGATGGAATCCCGCCGAATTCAGTGACCATCACGGCAAGACCGCCCTCGCTGAGGGTCGCATGCTTCACCTCGCGCAAATACATGGGACCCCAATCCAGCATGCTGTACCGCGTGATGTACGCAAAGAAATTGGCGAAGGCCAGCAACCAGATGTACTTGTTGGTCAGCACCCGTTCCAGCATCAGTTCCTGGATCGTCAGATCACGCTCTTGCA